>VSOD01000446.1 GCA_009774655.1 Lachnospiraceae bacterium | reverse complement strand
GTCTGTTCCTGAACCGTTGCATTCTCATCTGAAGAACCGGCTCCGTCTGGAATCATCTCTTTCCCTGCCGGACCGCTTTCCGGCTCACGGGCTGTTTCATCCGCCGCCTGCGGCGGTGTCTCGTCCCTGGCCTTCTTTTCACGCCTGTGCCTCTTCACGGCAGCTTTCTTCCGGCGCTTTTCCTTCTCCGGAATGCGAAACAGGGTAAACAGGAAGAGCCGCACTCTCACATATACATCCGCAGGATAGCAAAGATGGATATTGACCAGATGAAACAGCCAGGTGATCTTCGCCCGGGCGATGAAGGGCGGATTGCCCCCGCCCTCCTCCCGTGACACCTCGATCCGATACCGCACCGGCACGAAAAGCGCACAGCAGACTGCAAGAAACACAACACCCAGGATCGCTGACAGGATAATACCTATGATTTTTAAAATAAGCAGCACAATATGTAACATAGAATTAAACGTCGATTCCCTCTTCTCAACTCATCTGTTTCCCGCGAAAAAGATACGCGACAAGATCAGCCTGTCCCGTCTCGCGGACACACTCCTCCGCAATCCGGCAGACAATCCCAAACGCTTCCTCCTGATTCCCGGCGATGCCGATCACATAAGGCGGATGATCCCTGTAATAGCGCTGCCGGAACATCAGGTTATGATAAATCGACAGCTGTCCGCTCTCCGCCATATAAGCGATCACATATACATTCTGGAGCTTTGCGTATCTTTTCAGTTTTCTCCGGGTTTTTCCCGGATTTCTAATAGTATCCCCTATATAAAGATTTTTATAAAATTTCATGGATATCCCTTACAAAATATTTTCGCTGATAAAACCTACATTATTTTAACACACTTCTCCCAAATAAAACACCCATAAACCATTAACTTTTCCTTAATTCCATGTCGCCTTCGGCGATGGGCAGATTCCTTTGGCCCAATTTACCTGTTCCTTAATTACATTGTCATCTGCTGTACCACAGTTCCTTTTTTTTCAGATCCAGATAAATGGCGTATGCCTGTTCTAGGATCTGCTTCTCGTTGGGAAATTTGAGCAGATGGTAGGCCTCGTGATATTTATAGTAACCGGAATCCGTAAAATATTCTTCCCGCTGTGGCCTGCTGTAATAACTGTCCGCGATCATCAAATACCAGTGTACCTCCTTGGACACCGTATCCTCCGGCACAAGGAAGGTGTACTGGCTCTTGCCGATGTACTTCATGATCGAAGCCTGCACGCCTGACTCCTCGTACACTTCCCTGAGCGCAGTCTGCGCCTGTGTCTCGCCTTCCTCGATCGTTCCCTTGGGCAGAACCCACCCTTCATATTTGTTATGCAGATGTTTGTACAGCACCAGTATCTTTCCGCGGAAGATAACAACGCCGCCGCTGCTCACAGCCTCAATCATACTCTACTCCATTTCATTTTCCGTTCCGGCAATCCTATACTCCAAAATATTCATCGAAGATGCGTTTGGCAATGGGCACCGCGTAATCGCCGCCGCTGCCCGCGCCCTCGATGATGATGGTCACGCATACTTCCGGTTCCTGCGCCGGGGCAAACCCCGTAAACCAGGCATGGGAATCCGTTTTTACATTGTTGAACTCCGCAGAACCGGTCTTGCCGGCCGCCGTGTAGGTTAAGCCGGCCAGCTTCGTGCCCGTGCCGCTCTCCACCACCGCCGTCATCAGCTCCGTCAGCGCCGCAGCCTCCGTCTGTGTCAGCAGCTCTTTGTAACTGTCCGGTGAGAACTGTTTGATAACGGTTCCCTCGTTGTTCTTGACATAATCCACCAGATAAGGCTTCATGACCGTGCCCCCGTTGGCGATCGCGCAGGTGATCATATTCAGATGCAGCGGCGTAATCTGGGTGGTACCCTGACCGATCGAAGCCTGCAGGATATCCGAATCGGAGGTATCGGCATTGACCACAAGTTTACTCTTGTTATAGGCGAAACTGACCGGCAGCTCCTGGTTGAACAACAGTCCGTCCAGCGTCTGTCCCCATCTGGTCCGGTCCAGCGTCATGCCGATATTGGCAAAGGAAGCGTTGCAGGATTTGGCAAAGGATCTGGTGAAATCCTCGTGCCCGTGAACGGACCCGTGGTAGCAGTTGATCGTATCCTGCCCGGAACTGTACCTGCCGTTGCACTGATAAGAATACTGCCTGTAGCTGTCCGGATTCTCCCTGATATATTCCAGCGCCGTCACGATCTTAAAGGTGGATCCCGGCGGATACAGTCCCTGCGTGACCCGGTTCAAAAGAACGGTGCTCTCCTTGTCCTGGATCAGCCCGTCCCAGAGCGTGTCAATCTCATTGGGGTTAAAATCCGGTTTCGAGACCATGGCAAGGATCCTGCCCGTAGACGGCTCGGAAACGATGATCGCGCCCTTGTAAACGCCAAGCGACTTGGCGGCTACTTCCTGCAGTCCCACATCCAGCGTGGTCACGACACTGTCTCCCGGATATTTGCTGCCGGCCACATCGCTTGCCACCTTGTCCGACAGTTTGGCATTGGAGTTGATCAGGTAGTAGTTGGCTGCCGCCTCTACGCCGAATCTCCCGTTGGTGGCATATCCAACCGCATGGGCAAAAAGATTGTCGTAAGGGTACACTCTCCGCTCATTGCCGTCTGCGTCCGTCTGCGTCTCGGCCAGAACCTGTCCGCCTGCGGCAAAGATGCTGCCCCGCGTGTTCTGCGCGGCGAAAATCTCCTGCCTGCCGTTATAGCTGTTGTTGATCAGCTCCTGCTGATGAGTGATGGCATAATGGCAGGTATATGTCATCATGCCTGCAAATACCGCGACAAAAAGCCAGGTGACCGCAAGGATCTGTTTATTCCTCTTCTTCTTCGGATTCTT
Source organism: Lachnospiraceae bacterium (assembly GCA_009774655.1). Classification (GTDB taxonomy): domain Bacteria; phylum Bacillota; class Clostridia; order Lachnospirales; family Lachnospiraceae; genus UBA3282. The sequence continues at coordinate 724 of VSOD01000446.1, read as the reverse complement.
CCCGGCGCCTCTGCCTTTGGATCCGCTGTCTTCTCTTCTTCCTTTTGACACGCTTAGCTCCTTCTTCCTGTCGAATGATGAACAGTCCTTCTATGATAAAAAACATTACCAGTGTAGTCAGCACGGAACTGCCGCCGTAGCTGATAAACGGCAGCGTGACACCGGTCATCGGGATAAACTTCGTCCCGCCGCCCACTGTCAGAAACACCTGAAAGATATAGGTGACGCCCAGCCCGAACGCGATCAGCCGGTAGAACTTATCCTGCAGGCGGACGGAAATGTCCATGAACATGATAAAACAGCTGAGACAGACCAGGATCATGCACATGGAAAAGAGGATGCCAAGCTCCTCCGCTACCGCCGAGAATACGAAGTCCGCCTCCACAAAAGGGATCGACGCAGGCGTACCGCGAAACAGGCCCAGCCCGAACCACCCGCCGCTGCTGATGGCAAACAACGACTGCGTGATCTGATAGCCCGCATCGTCGATACAGCTGAAAGGATCTTTCCACGCCTGCACACGCACCTGTACATGGGAAAAGAAGCGGTAGGCCAGCACGGCCGCCCCGCTCCCGCCGGCACAGCCAAGCAGCAGGTAGATCCAGCGGCCCGTAGCTATGAATACCATCATTACATAAACGATAAAGAAAATCAATGCGCTTCCCAAATCTCTGGAGGCTACCAGAATCAGCACATGGATCCCGGCCAGCACCGACGTCAGTAT
>VSOD01000445.1 GCA_009774655.1 Lachnospiraceae bacterium | reverse complement strand
CGTCTGCATCAGCCCATACAGTACCGGAATCGCCGAATATCCGTAATAGCCGATCGACATCGGCGGAAACATGCTGCGCCTGACATTCGCCACACCGTAACCGTCGTCGATACCGTGAAAGCAGAAGTCGATCGGAGACGTACCCGACAGCTCCTCCGCAACCACATAATCCGTGATCAGGTCGGCATAGTCGTTTGATAAAATCTTTTCCCTGCAAGTCATCTTCTAAAACGCTTATCAACTTTCCTGTTATGCTATGCCTTATACTATGCCTGCGGCATTTGTCCCGTGACCAGCAGTCTGTCAGGATGTTCCGCAGAACTGCTGCGGATATCAATGATCGGTCCGCCGGTTCCTTCGATATATTCTCTGGTGATGATCACCCGGCCGATGTTGTCGTCCTTCGGCACTTCATACATGATATCCAGCATGAATTCCTCGATGATCGCACGCAGAGCCCGGGCGCCGGTATCCTTCTCCATGGCCTTATCCGCGATCGCCTCCAGCGCTCCCTGCTCAAATTCCAGCTTCACCTCGTCCAGCTCCAGCAGCTTCTGATACTGCTTCAGGATCGCATTCCTCGGCTCATTCAGGATCTTGACCAGCATTTCCTTCCCCAGCCCTTCCAGGGTAAAGATTACCGGCAGGCGTCCGATAAACTCGGGAATCATCCCGAATTTCTTGATATCCTCCACCGTGACCCTGCTCAGGATATTCTTCTCTTTATCGTATTTGTCCCGAAGTTCCGCCCCATAACCGATGGAAGTCTTCTTGTTCAATCGCTGCTTGATGATCTCTTCCAGGTCAGGAAAAGCGCCGCCGCAGATAAACAGGATGTTCTTCGTATTGACCGTGGCAAGCGGCACCATGGCATTTTTGGAATTGGCGCCCACCGGCACCTCCACCTCGGCGCCTTCCAGCAGTTTCAGCATCCCCTGCTGCACGGATTCCCCGCTGACATCCCGGGAGTTGGTATTTTTCTTCTTGGCGATCTTATCGATCTCGTCTATGAAAATAATGCCATGCTCCGCCCGCTCCACATCATTCTCGGCCGCCGCCAGAAGTTTGGAGACCACGCTCTCGATATCGTCACCGATATAGCCCGCCTCCGTCAAAGAAGTGGCATCCGTGATAGCCAGCGGCACATCCAGAAGCCTGGCCAGCGTTTTTACAAGGTACGTCTTGCCGCACCCTGTAGGCCCGATCATCAGCATGTTGGATTTCTCGATCTCAATCTCTTCCATCATGCCCGTGGCAACACGCTTATAGTGATTGTAGACCGCCACGGACATGACCTTCTTGGCGTACTCCTGCCCCACCACATACTCATCCAGCTTGGCCTTGATCTTATGAGGCGGCATGATATTCCGGATATCAATCTCCGGTTTTGCATCTTTCTTCTTTTTTTTGAGTTTCTGCTTATTGGGGATGCCGCCGTCTCCCTGCAGATCCGCCAGATTGACGAAACTGATCTTCGGAAAACCTTTACCGTTGTTGAAGTCGGTCATGGCAGGATGATTCAACATCCCCTGATAGTCAAACTGGCTGACCGTATCCATGGTCTTGTGCATACAGTCGTCACAGACGCAGATATGATTCGGCAGCCGGAACATCTTACCCGTCCTGCTCTCCGGCCGGCGGCAGATAAAACAGACATCTTCATATTCCCTGCCCGGATCATCCTCTTTATTCTTCTCCGTTTCCGCTCCGTCTTCTGCATAACTGCTCACCGCCAGCTCTTCTTTCTCCTCAGTCGGATCCGGATCCTGCGCACTCCGGCGCGTGTCCGGATCTGCTGCCGCCGGTTCTTTTCCCGCATCGCTTTCGGCCTGTGCAGGTGCCGTCTGTCTTTCCTGCCCGTCCTGCTTATTCTGCGCGCTTTCTTCCTTTCGTTCACTCCTCTGCCGGCGCAGGCTCTCCCGCAGCGCTTCGCCGTCCTCAAGCTCCCGGAAATCCCATGACCGTGAATCTTTGTTCTCATCCATTCCGTCAAATTTGTCGTCTCTCATATCCGCTCCCGTCTATCTTTCATCTGTTCCCATTCTCATTCCAACAGTGTCTTTACCATGCATACCGATATCCGTTTTATAGTATTACCAAACATCTGAAAAACCGGCACCTGTTTCTATCATAGTATAAAACCCCCTTCCTCACAAGTAAACAATTTCTAAAGTACAGACAAAAAAGCACAGAGCAGAGGAGGACAGCCGTCCGGCCGTCTTTCTCTGTCCTGCACTTTCGTTATGCTGTCCTTACTGCGCTTTGTTTCCCAGCGTCAGTTCTACCGTCCTGCTCTCGTAGCCGCCTACACCCGGTGACATGACCGTGACGTCCACTACATCGCCTTTGGCATAGAATTCCAGTTCCTTCTGCAGGATATCCATTGACGAAATCTTGTCTCCGCCAAACTCTACGATAATATCACCCTTGCGCAGCCCTGCTGCCGCTGCCGCCGTATTCTCATACACCTGAGAGATATATACGCCTTCCGGCATACCGTATGCCGCCGATACTTCCTGTGTAACACTGATACCGGAAATACCCAGATAGCCTCTTTCTTCCTCGGCTACTTTATTCTTTGTCTCCTTCAGCATCAGTTCTGCAATGATCGGGCTTGCCGCCGAGATAGGAATCGCGTATCCCATGCCTTCCACGGCGCTGCCGCCGATTTTATTGGAATTGATGCCGACCACTTCGCCCTTCATGTTCAAAAGCGCACCGCCGGAGTTACCCGGGTTGATCGCCGCATCTGTCTGTATAAAAGTACCGTCCGTGCCGTCCGAAAGCTGAATACTTCTGTTCAGTGCACTGATCACACCGGTCGTTACCGACTGTCCGTATCCCAGAGAATTACCGATAGCGATCGCCGGCTCGCCTACCGTCAGCGTATCAGAGTTGCCCAGCGTAGCCACCGCGATCTCCTGCAGCGTGCTGCTGTTGACATCGCCGATCGGAACCGCGATCACCGCCAGATCCATATCCGGGTCTGTTCCCTTGATCGAAGCCCTGGCCTCGCTGCCTTCCACAAACTGTACCGTCAGCTCATCCGAGTCCGCGATCACATGATAGTTGGACACGATCAAAAGCTCCGTATCGTTCTGCCCGACTATGATGCCGGAGCCGCTGGCATCCGCTTCGCTCGTCATCGTCTGCCCGAAATATGACATTTTCTCGGTATAATGATTGTTGATGGACACGATGGCCGGCATAACCTCTTTTACCACCTGTGACACATCCGCAACGATCGTGCTGATATTGTCCGTTTCACGAATACCGCTCTGCACCGTCTTTCCCCCGGCTTTTGCCGTATCGTCCGTCTGGGTTCCGGCTGTATTGCCCTCATCTTCGTCTTCCAGAATGACCCGGTCGCTCTCCGTGACCTCCACTGTTTTATTACCGATCACTGCTCCTGTCACGGCCTGTACCGCGAACATCCCGGTCCCTGCAAAGATACCGAAAAGAAGCCCCAGGGAAAGACAGACCGCCGCCTTCTTTAAGAAACTGTTCGGCTTCTTTTCTTTATTTTTCTTATCTTTGTTATTTCACTGCTAAACACCCGCATAGTTCGGATACGTATTGCCATAA
>VSOD01000444.1 GCA_009774655.1 Lachnospiraceae bacterium | reverse complement strand
GATCTCGACCGGGCTTAAGAGAAGATTGCCGCATAAATTGATCTGTGCGTCCAGCTTAATATCGTCCTCTTCACATGCGCTGCGCTTCTCCTGCAGCAAAATATCCAAATAGGAATTGCCGGTATGTATATGATCATCGACCGCACTCATCTTTTCTTCCAGTTCCGATAGATAGCCCGCATATTCGTCCGATTTCAGTGCGTTATTCTTTAAAACCAGAAGATGGTTTTTCATATCATGATACATACTTCTTATCCTGTCCTCCCGGTCTATCTGATTTTTATACACGACAGAACGCATTCTGGCGATTTCCAGTTCTTCCTCCAGTAACAGATCCCTGTGATGGATTCCCGTTAAATACTCGGTGTAAAACAATCCGATAAGAAATAGAATGACGATAAAAAGAGAACACATCCAAATAAAGCCTGCTGTTTCTGCGGATACCGGCGCATTACTTTTGCTTTTACTGCTGGTATAAACGCCTGCAAATACAAAAAACAGGATACTGGTCATCGTCTGCATCAGCATAAATCCCAGATCCTTCATGAGCGGCTTTTTGAAAATGATCCTGCGCATCACTTTTTTCATCAGAAAGAGCAGGAGCACCGTGATAAATTTTGTAAACAAAACACAGGTAAACTCAAAGGCAAAATGATTTATATGGTACAACCCCCACAGCAGTGCCTTTATACCGGTATTTACCATCACTTCAGTAAAAAGCATGACAAGCACACAGGTGACAACATAGAACGCGATAAACCATTTATTGCCCGTATACATCTGCATGAAAGCCAGTGCAAGAAATAAGATCACAAATATTGTTCTCAGGAATAAATTATCAAAAACAGCCCATGTAAGCAGGCTGAGAAGCGTGACCAGAACATAGATCCGCAACCGTTTCCATACGGTACACTTTGCTTTATAAGAAAAATCCGTGAAATAATACAGTAAGATTGCCAACTCTATGACAGCGACAACAATGCCAGGAACCCAATCCATATCGCGTCACATCTCCTCTCCCCAATATTCCGCCAGCCTGTCTATAAACTGCTTTTTTCTGGACCGGCTGGCGGTGATGATCTCGTTGTTCCTAAGGTAGATGTCTGACCGTACTACTTTTTCAATATGATCAAAATTCACGATATAACCGGAATTGCATCTGAAAAAATTGTCTTCCGGCAGTTCCTTTTCCAGATCTCTCATTTTCTTTGTAGAAACATAGGATCCGCACACAGTATGAATAACACAATGGCGGTTTAATGTCTCCACAAAAACAATATCACCCAGGGCGACCCTGTACCATATGTCGTGATTCCTGACAGTCAGAAAGCGGGTCTTTCTTCTGTCGATCATCTTTAGCGTTTTTGTGAGAACCTTCGTCAGTTTCTTATAGGAGACGGGTTTGATCAGATAATCGAATGCATTGACTTTATAGCCCTCCAGCGCATACTCCGCCACTGCAGTCAAAAAAATGATCGAAACCCCTTCATTCAAAGCGCGCACTGTTTCCGCCACTTTGATACCGTCCATTGTTTTCATTTTGATATCAAGAAATAAAATGTCCATTTGAGAAGGCATATGATCCACCAGCTCCTTCCCTTCATGGAATTCCTTGATACAAAAAGAAACCTGATGTTCCTCCTGATACCTTTGCAGCCAGGCGGTCAATTCCTCTCTGAAAATTTTTTCATCATCACACACCACAACATGGAACATGATCGGTCTCTCGTCCCCTTCATCGCATACTATCTATACATCCCTGTAGATTCTGCCGGAAAACCTGTCCTTTACGAAGTTATATAACGCTGAAATGCTCCCTTTTTTGACATCAGCTCCTGATATGGCCCTGCTTCTGCAATCTTACCATTTTGCATAAACAGTATCTCGTCATATTGATTCAGGAAGTTCTCCTGCAGATCATGGGATACATTGATAATCGTCAGACCGGGAATATTTAATATCCTGTTTTCAATATCATTCCCTGTCTGCCTGTCGATCGAAGAAATGCCTTCGTCCAGGATCAATATTTCCTTTTTTTGGATCAGTGCGCGCGCTATTGCAATTCGCTGCCGCTGACCGCCGGAAAGCTCTTTTCCATTTTCACCAACATGTAATGCCCTCCCTTTGTTGCCAATATCCGCAAACTGATCGACACCGCTTATTCTCAGCGCATTTTCCAAATCCTGCTCTTGATACTCCTGCCACAATGTTATATTATCGATCAGGCTTGCATTGAACAGAAAAACATTCTGATGGATGATCGCCGTCTTCTGATAAATGCTCCTGTCGTCCGTCTGCTTAAGATCGGCGCCGTCAAACAATATCTGCCCTTCATATTCCTTGAAATAACCCGCCAGCAGTTTTAGAAGTGTAGATTTTCCGCAGCCGCTTTTACCGGCGATCAGATATTTCTTCCCACAGTGAATCTGCAGGTCTTCTATTTCAAGAGTATTCTCTTTTTGGGAAGGATACTTAAAACTTACGTTTTTCATGCTGATCGTTCTGATCTCCCGGATACTGCATACTTCCTTCTCCTTGGCACTTTCCATAAAACGATCTATTTTCTCCAACACGGGCTTCGCGCTTTTTATTTCACTTAAATCCTGCATGATGGCGGACACCGGCATTGTAAACATATTACACAACTGGAGCAGTGCTGTCAAAATGCCAATGGTCATTTTTCCCTGCATAATAGAAAAAACGCCAGTGAAAATAATAGAGAACTGCATAAATGCCGAAAGCAGACATGCTACGCTGTCGCTGAGAGAACGCATTTTATCCCTGTCGTTCTTTCTCAGGAACAGGAGCGTGTTTTCATTTCTGAATTTATGGATGATCGTATTTTCTATATTTGCCGTGTGGATGACCTCATATCCTGATAAGTAATCGCTCAGCACCCGGGTAAAACTGCTCAGTTGTGCTGAAAATCGGTTTTGCTTATTCTGCATGATCTTTCCCACCATTTGCGGCAATACCATCATGAGGCACAGTATAAAAGTAAGCCAGATAATGATCAGGCCTCCATACCGGAGCAGCAAAATTACGGTTAAAACGAACATTATGCTGTTCTCCATAATTCTTATGCACGGTGCAATATAGGCGCTTTCCAGCAGATTAATGTCGTTCACGACCGTGGAGATATAGGCCGCAGTATCATAGGTAACATAGCTTTCATAATCTTTCTTCAATATCCCGGAAAACAGATCATTCCTTAGGTCTGCGATCATACTGTTTGACAGCTTATTGACTGTTTTTCCGTAAGCATAGTAGATGCCGGCGAAGATTATGATATAAGCCCCTGCTGCCAGCATTGCCCTTACAAATCTGACCATATCCCTGCCGGCGGCAAGATCGACCACATACTGCAGCAGAACGGCAATTCCTACGTTAAAAACAGCGTAAGCACTACACAGGGAAACCACATAGCATAAGGTTTTCAACTGCTTTTTAAAATATTTTTTCATGAATTACAGCCCCTGTTGGTATACTTGTCCTTTACATTAAGCACTATAATGTGCTTCTGGCTATAGTTCAAGTCAATCTGCGTAATCTGTCATTTTAACTGCCTGTTTGGTTTTCCGCTTCCCACATGGCATTCC
>VSOD01000443.1 GCA_009774655.1 Lachnospiraceae bacterium | reverse complement strand
TCGGCGGCTGCCTCGTGTGCTTCGTATTTGGATCTCCGTGTTGATGGCTACGGTTGTACGTCTGGCGATGGCAGCAGCGGTGACGGCAACGGTGGTACGCCTGGTGATGGCAGCAGCGGTGACGGTAATGGTGGAAGCAGTGGAGGAAACGGCACGACGGATCCGAAACCTTCTGTGACAATTTCTTTAGATACTACCAGTTTTACCCTGAAAAAGAATGATACCAGGACTTTGACGGCCAAGATAGAGAACACAAGCTCTGCACCTGCATGGGCATCCAGTAACAGCGCGGTTGCTGAAGTGGGGAATGATGGTACAGTAAAGGCTGTTGCGGTCGGTACGGCAACGATTACGGCTACGGTGGACGGTGCCAGTGCATCCTGCACAGTCACAGTTACAGAGGATCCGAAGCCCTCCGCGACAATCTCTCTGGATACCCAAGCCATCACCCTGAAAAAAGGGGAAAGCAGGGTTTTAAAGGCGACTGTAAGTACGGGTGCCACACCCGCATGGATGTCCGGGAACAAGAACGTGGCGACCGTTGATATGAACGGTACCGTAACGGCTGTGGCAGCCGGTAGTACCACGATCACGGCTACGGCAGAAGGGGTTTCGGCATCCTGTACGGTTACGGTCACGGACGAACAGGCCGCATTCAGCCTGAATCCGGCAAGCCTGGAACTGAAAAAAGGCGAAGCGAAGGATATCGCTGTAGTCTCCAATGTGCAGATCAAGTCGGTGGCATGGGGCACGGACAACCCGACTTCCGTAACGGTCAGCGGCACCGGACAAAACGGGGCGACCGGGCGGGTGACCGGCGTGAAGGAAGGAAATGCGACGCTGACGGTCAGCATTACCACAACAGATAACAAAGAGACCAAACTGTACTGCAAGGTGGCAGTTAAGGGCGACTATACGAAGGTTACCGTCACCGGAGCCGCGCAGCTGGCGATCGGGAAGACGACCACGCTTACGGCGGTGACGGAGCCTAAGGACGGGAAGATCACATGGACCAGCAGCAACGACAAGATCGCCAAAGTGGATGACAAGGGTGTTGTGACCGGCGTGGCGGAAGGCCAGGTGGAGATCAAGGCGGCCTGCACGGATAACACGGCGGTATATGCAGTCCATAAGCTGGCAGTTAAGAAGACCGTGGCAGACGGTACGACCAAGCTGAAAGACAAGGACGGCAACCAGATGTACTATCTGGACGCTTCCGGCGCATACAAGGAAGCGACCTATGACGATTACAGCAAGTATGAGAAGTTCTATAAGATGGACAAGCAGGCGTCGGCCTACAAGTATACGGGATGGCAGACCATTGACGGCAGCGTATTCTTTTTCGACAAAGAGGGTAACTTCGTGACAGGTGAGCAGGTCATCCAGGGCGCCAAGTATAATTTCGGCAGCGACGGTAAGATGGCAACCGGCTCGGGCAGCATGGGAATCGACGTTTCCAAGTGGAACGGCAATATTGACTGGAACGCGGTAAAAAATTCCGGAGTCTCCTACGCGATCATCCGCTGCGGTTACAGAGGTTCTTCCACGGGAGCGCTGATCGAAGATCCGAAATTCCGGAGCAATATCAAGGGCGCCAAGGCGGCGGGACTGAAAGTGGGCGTGTATTTCTTCAGTCAGGCGGTCAATGAGGTGGAAGCAGTCGAAGAGGCATCTATGGCGTTGTCGCTGGTCAGCGGATACGGCCTTAATTACCCGATCTTCCTGGATGTGGAATCCAGCGGCGGCCGCGGGGACGGCATCAGTAAAGAGACGAGGACAGCGGTTTGTAAGGCTTTCTGCAGTACCGTACAGAACTCCGGCGTATCCGCAGGAATCTATGCGAATAAGACATGGTTTACGGAGAAGATCAATACAGGCAGCCTGACAGGTTATAAGATCTGGCTGGCGCAGTATGCCAGCGCGCCTACCTACACGGCGACCAGATACGATATGTGGCAGTACTCTTCCAAGGGTAAGGTCAGCGGTATCAATGGCAATGTGGATATGAATATCAGTTATCTGAACTATTAAGGGTTGCATTTTAGGGTAGAGTGGCGGTATCATTAGGAAAGAGATTTTTTGAGAAGACGGAGGAAACTTATGAGAACTTATCTCGTTACAGGAGGAGCCGGCTTTATCGGATCCAATTATATTCATTATATGTTCCGCAAATACGGCGGGGAGATCCGGATCATCAATGTGGATGCCCTGACCTATGCGGGCAATCTGGAGAACCTGAAAGAATTCGAAGGGTGGGATAATTATACGTTCGTGAAGGCGGATATCTGTGACAAGGAGGCGATCGCAGCCATTTTTGCAGAGAATGAGATTGACCGGGTGGTACACTTTGCGGCGGAGTCCCATGTGGACAGGAGCATTAAGAACCCGGAGGTGTTCGTGCAGACCAACGTGCTGGGTACGGCGGTGATGTTAAACTGTGCAAAGGCCGCGTGGGAGCTGCCCGACGGCAGTTACAGGGCGGACAAGAAGTTTTTGCATGTGTCCACGGATGAAGTGTACGGTTCTCTGGAGGAGGACGGCGGCTATTTCTATGAGACGACGCCTTATGCGCCTCACAGCCCTTATTCGGCCAGCAAGGCGGGCGCGGATATGCTGGTGAAAGCCTATATGGACACCTATCATTTTCCGGCGAATATCACCAACTGTTCCAACAACTACGGCGCTTATCAGTTCCCGGAGAAGCTGATCCCGCTGATCATCAACAATGCGCTGCAGGGGAAGAAGCTGCCGGTATACGGCGACGGTAAGAATGTGCGCGACTGGCTCTATGTGGAGGATCATGCCAAGGCCATCGACATGGTGCAGGAGAAGGGCAGGCTGTTTGAGACGTACAATGTAGGCGGCCACAACGAGAAGCAGAATATCGAGATCATCAAGATCATCATTAAGACACTGCAGGAGATGCTGGCGGAGGATGACCCGCGCCGGGCGCTTGTCAGCGAAGACCTGATCACTTATGTGGAGGACCGCAAAGGCCATGACAGAAGATATGCCATTGCGCCGGACAAGATCAAAGAAGAGATCGGCTGGGAGCCGGAGACGATGTTCGAGGAAGGAATCCGCCGCACGATCGAGTGGTTCTTTGAGAACGAAGACTGGATGAAGAATGTCACAAGCGGCGACTACCAGAAGTATTACACAGACATGTATAAAATGTAAAAGGAAATCATAAAGGGATCGGGTGACTTTCATGAAGGGAATTATTCTTGCGGGCGGCTCGGGCACAAGGCTGTATCCGTTGACAAAGGCAGTCTCCAAGCAGATTATGCCTATTTACGATAAACCGATGATCTACTATCCGTTGTCCATACTTATGCTGGCAGGGATCAGGGAGATCCTGATCATATCCACACCGAGAGACCTTCCGTCCTTTCGGGAACTGTTCGGAACGGGCGAACAGCTCGGCCTGCGGATGGAATATGCCGTGCAGGAACACCCGAGAGGACTGGCGGACGCTTTTATCATCGGGGCGGATTTTATCGGGGATGACAGGGTGGCGCTCGTGCTGGGGGTTAATATTTTCTATGGGCAGAGCTTTTCCAGTGTGCTTCGCGAAGTGGCTTCCAGAGATAAAGGGGCGGCG
>VSOD01000442.1 GCA_009774655.1 Lachnospiraceae bacterium | reverse complement strand
CCCATGCCTTTCCTTCGCCCGCAGGTTTCTGTTTTCTTCTATCTGCCGCCTGACGCCGCCCCTGTTTCCGGTGCTGTTTCACCAGGCAGTCCGTGTATTCTTTTTCGCTGTACGTTTTTTGTTCTGCGTCCCGTCGTCCTTTTGATATACCAGACCCGAAGGCATCTTCCCCTTCCCCCGCTTCAACAGCATCCACTTACAGAAAATATTCCGGTCCAGATTCCTCTCCACCCACCGCAGCCTCATATACGCCACCGTCCATCCGGCAAAGGCGCCAAGCAGCACGCCAAGTCCATACCAGATCTCCGACAAATTGTAGGCTGCAAACACACTGCCCAGAAAGGTCACGCCACAGAAGCTGAGTGTCGTCAACACTGCCCCTGTCAGGTCGTTATAGTAGTATAAGAACAGAATCGCCGCATACATAAGGAATAAAATGAAATATCCGGCCGCCATACAGGGATAGATACGCATGACCATGCCGCCCATCCCATACTGCGGCAGAAGTACGATGCACAGCAGGTACACCACCACCGATATGATAAACTGTATCCGCACAAGGCTCATCAGCTCGCTTGCTATGGCGCGGAACATCCTGCGCTTCGTGTTCTCGATGTCCGCTTTCTTGCCGCCGATCACGGCTTCCGAATACGCCTTGTACTTGTCGTGGAAATGCATCTCGACCCGCGCCACGAAGATCACCGTCGCGGAGATATTGGTGAACATGGCGATACAGGTCGCCATATCATAAGGCTGGTTGCACACAAAGCTCTTCACCACCACAATCCGCATATCCGTCGTCCAGAATACGAAGTTATGGATATACATGCCCAGTATATACAGGAAATTGCATACTACCAGCTGCCACCACCTGCCGAAATATTTCAGCACCGGCAGGTACCGGCTGCTGTTCTTCACGAAATACCGTTTGGTGGTCGCGAACTCCATCGTTGCAATGAAAAAGAACCCGACCATAAGGGCGAACAAAATGCTGATCGTAACTTCCCATTCCAGAATAAACCGCAGGACCAGCGAGAGGATAAAAGTAATCACCATTCCCAGCATGAAAAACAGGGAAATCTTCTGGTAATCCTTACAGATCGAAAGATAGATCATCGAATAAAATACCAGTACCAGACAGATATAGCCGCAAAATCCCGTAAACACATAGAAGACGCTCACCCCGCCCACAAAGTGCTCCCACAGGCAGAAGGGAATCCCCACCAGACAGCTGAGCACGATATTAAACACAAGCCCCAGATAATAACAGGGCAGAATGTCCTGATAGCGTTCTTCAAAAATGGCATCCTGCATATATTTTGACAATACGGCGTTAAAAGGCGCCGCCGTAAGCAACGCAAAGATAAAGGTATACAGTACCGTACAGAAGAACACTTCCCTGGTCAGATACGCCGCCTTATTCAGCCCCAGGATCCAGCCCATCAGCATGATGTTGCCGATCACCAGAAGCATCGGCGCTACCGTGGCGATCGTACTGTAGGTAAATCCCACAAGATTTGCAAAGACAGATTTCTTCTCAAAAATACGGTTTAATTTAACACCTATTCCCGCCATGGTCTCACCCCTCTCCAATATAACCATCCGACGGATGGTCTGTCATTTCCACTTCATTGTCCGCCCAGGGTTTCTGCATACTCTCCGCAAACTCTCTGTAGATCGTCCCATAGGCATTCAGCATCTGCTCCATGCGGTAGCCGGCGGCTACCCGCTGATACCCGTTCTCTCCCATCTGCAGACGAAGCTGCCTGTTCTGCGCCAATGTCAGAATGGCCTGTGTGATCTCTCCCACATTCATGATATGGGTGATGATGCCAGCCTCCCCGAAGCTATCCCCTTCGTTTCCGAGGATCAATCCGCTGCAGTCTCCCACATCCGTGGCGATCACCGGCTTATGCGCCGCAAAGCTCTCCAGGATCGTCAACGGCTGTCCCTCACTGATGCTGGTCAGGATCATCATATCCATCTTGCCGTAATATTCCCGCACATCTATCCTGCCGGTGAAGATCACATCGGCTATCCCCATGATCCCCACCATATCAAAACATTCCTGCGCATAGCCGTCGTCATTGTCCCATGGTCCCATGATCCATAGTTTCAGTCTCGGTTCCTTTTCTTTAGCGAAAGCAAACGCCTGGATCAGGGTCTTGACGTCCTTGATCGGTGTCACGCGAAATACCGCTCCCACATAGATTTCTCCCTCCTCGGCCTCTGTTTTTCCGAGAAGATCCTGAAACCGCTCCACCTGAACGCCGTTTGGCACCACCATCGTCTTCTCCACCGGGCAGTCCAGTTCCGTCTGCAGTTCTCTGGCCCCGGCGTACAGGCTCGTCACCAGTTCCGCCCTGTCATATGCCATTCTGGACATTTTGCGAAACTGCTCGATCCAGATATTTTTATAAATGCCTTTTACCCATTTAGAGCGGATCAGTTCTTCCTCCCGCTCTCTCGTATAGATTCCATGCTCCGACAAAAGCAGCCTGCCGCCATGGATATATTTGCCCATGCTGCCCAGCACGCCCGCATAACCGGTACACAGGCAATGATAGACATCCGCCTTCGGCACTTTCATCTGCAGCGTCCGAAACAGCGGCAGATAGATAGAACGCATTGTCCACAGAAAATCCGTAAATACGAACTGGCTATAATGCAGCATATAAAATTCCGTCACCGCATGCAGAAAGTCTTCCCCCATCAGCAGATCATTTAAGGAACGTTTTTTCTTCTGGAAATAGTCGATCAATGCCTCCCACTCAACCTGTCTGCCAAGCATCAGGCTGCGCAGCGCCTGATATTCTTTCTTCGTCATACAGCTCTTTCGCTTCCTTCTTCTGCCCCAGTCCAGATCATCCAGATAAAGTTCATGCACTTCCACCACATTTTCCGGCATCTCGTATACGAACTTTCCCCGCAGTTCTCTGTTGGCAACGATCGCCAATATGACAAACTCCTGGTTTGGAAAAGAACGGATCAGGCCGTGTGCCCAGCTGGACATGCCGCCTACCGTATATGGATAACATCCTTCCGCTACTATGCAAATTCTCATTGTACTATCCGTTCCCTTCTTACTGCACTAATACGCTCTCAGCGTGATCACTGCCTTCTGCTCTTCCATTTCAATCAGATAAGCATCTTCTTCCAGTTTTTTCCAGCTTCCGCCTTCCATGCTCTCAATGCCTTCATGATTCGTCCGCAGGACGAACCATACCGGCCCTCTTACGGCATTCCGCTCCAGATGGATCGAATTGAATTCTCTTTGTTCTGTATAATCCAGTGCCAGGAAGCTGCGGATCCGTTCATCACACTCCGACACCGTCGCACCGTCAAAGCCCTGCTCCCTGATCTGATAGTCCTGCAGATTCCGGCGCAGTGTATTGGAAGCAAACACCCACTCGTCGCCGTCGTCCTCCGGATAGACGATCCGCTCCATATCCACGAGCACGCTGGTATACCCCAGCGCCGTTTCCAGACAGCGGAACCGGAATTCCCGGCGCTCCTGATCTTCGAAGCCGTCTATCACGGCGCTCTGTCTGGTGATATAATCAGACAGCTACCCGCTACCTTCTTTGTCTTCCTTCGACGTGTCCCCGACCAC
>VSOD01000441.1 GCA_009774655.1 Lachnospiraceae bacterium | reverse complement strand
ATGTTATAATGAAGTATCAAATCCGCGGAGCGAACCCATGAAATACAAAAATGCAAACGACATCCTTCCCAAAGAATTACTTGTATCCGGAGGATCATTGCAAGACAAAAGGGGAAACATCAAACTATGAAAAAGACAATAGAACAGCTTCTGCCCTTATGGGGCATGAAAAACAGACAGGTAACACAGATTTATCCTTCCGCCTGGGAGATCGCGCCTTCCCATGTGATCAAAATATATTACGACAAAGATCAGCTGGAAAGGAATATCAGAATTTCCTCGATCCTGGCAGACTGCAGGATTCCGGTTGCACAGATCACGCACACCCAAACAGGCGAACAATACGCCACCGCACAGGACGCCTATTTCCTGATGTCGGAAAAACTGCCGGGAAGCAATCTCTTTGATCCGCAGGATAAAAAAGCTGCTTACGAAATGGGACGTGCCATCGCAAGGCTTCATCTGGCATTTGTCCAATGCGAAAAAGAAATGGAATTCTGGGACAACAGTCTGCTTGCGGAGATGAAAGGCTGGATTCCGGAAACTTTAAGCGCCCATAACTGGCCGCATATAACCGAATCGGAACACACCAGATTCGTATGTATGCTTGAAAAGGTATCCGACCGCCTACCCAGACAGCTGATCCACCGCGATGTGCATTTCGGAAACTTCCTGTTTCATGAAGGCCGCTTATCCGGCTACATTGATTTCGACCTGACCCAGAAAAATATACGGATATTTGACCTCTGTTACTTTCTGGCCGGACTGCTGGCCGAAGAGACCGAAACACCCCTGACAAAAGAGCAGTGGCTGAAGCTTGTCCATGCAGTCATAACCGGCTATGAAAGCGTAAACAGACTATCGGATATTGAAATCCAGGCTGTACCCTGCGTGATGGAATGTATCGAGATCCTGTTTGTGGCCTATTTTACCGGCACGCAGGATACAAAGCACGCCCAGGATGCCTGCCGCATCTTTCATCAGATACAGGATTATGAGGCGGCTATTGAGAAAACACTGTCTGCCGGACGGCTCACCTGAAATATTTCACGTCCTGAAATCCCGCCCGAAACAAGCCTGCTGATCAGCCATATTTCTTGATCAGCAGTATTTCTCGATCAACGCCTCCGCCGAGAGCCTGTCCTTCTTCACCGCATACAGGCTTCCGTTCTGTTTCCGGTCGATCAGAAAATAGTCATACATCTCGCGGCGGAGCGTGGCCGCATCCCCAAACGTATGCAGACCGTTCAGCACCTCATTAAATTCGCGCTCCGTGTACTCCCGGTCTTCCGGAATGCGATCTGCCAGATAGGACAGCACACAGAGCTTCTTTTTCTTCTTCGACGGCATCTGCGTGACACGGCCGTCCG
The DNA here is from genome assembly GCA_009774655.1 of Lachnospiraceae bacterium. Classification (GTDB taxonomy): domain Bacteria; phylum Bacillota; class Clostridia; order Lachnospirales; family Lachnospiraceae; genus UBA3282. The sequence continues at coordinate 2,247 of VSOD01000441.1, read as the reverse complement.
CATCCAGATATGCTTTGATCGTTTTCGTATCCATAAGGTTATCCTCCACTTTCTTCCATTCTCAAGAAGCGGAGCCTGCAGAGTTTCTCTTAAGCTCTTCACTACAACAGAAAACAGAAAAGTATTATTCCTTTATTGTAGCACCTGCATGGCTGCTTGTGAAGGTTCCCCCACCCCTGATTCAAGTTACATGCCTGCACGAATTTTGCCAATGCAAAGTCACTTTACAGTAAATGCCAAATCCTGAGCTGAACCGCAACAAATAACTTTTCTGCTCCCGGCTTTACATTGTGTCAGTCTGTTTTTCGTGTTACAATAACTACAATAAAAAGTCCTGCTCCGCCGCCACTACGTGATATGCCTACACGAAGAGGAAATACTGAGTATGTATGAATATTTTGATCTGGATTATAAAAACACAATTTTTGAATGGGATGACGAAAAGGCAGTTTCCAATTTCCAAAAACGAGCATCCCAAGGAAGACCGATACGATATCCTTGGCAAAGTCGGTAAAGTTCTCTTTGTAGTCTGTACCTTTAAAAAAGGGAATATAATCCACATCATTTCTGCCAGACGCGCAACAGAACCCGAGAAAGTGAGGTATGAATATGGCGAAAGTTACGATGCATAGTTTACCAGCAAATTTAACAGAAGAAGAAGTGGCTGAACTTGAAGCAGCTGAAAAGATGCCGATCATTTTTGATGATGACTGTCCGGAAATGACAGAAGAAATGCTGAGTCAATTTCACAGAACTGACATGGTCACTATTCAGATTTCACCTGTTAACATGAAAAAGGTCAAGTCCTTTGGCGCAGACTATTCAAAAATTTTAAGTCAGCTTCTGGATTTGGCTCTTAATGACGCCGAATTATTAAGAAAATGCTTGTAAATCTCCTGAAAGGGTATATCCTCAGTAGAACGGATGTCTTTCCCATGCACTAATGTATCCGTTCTACAGAGGATATACCACCGCCAATTTGACGTTCCCGTCCCTGCTTCCATATTTTTTAAAAAAATATTGTACATTTCCCCATATCATTGCACGGATTCCAATGCCGGAGAAAAACCGGAGAAATGCGACACACTCATGTCATATTCCCACTGCTAAACTATCACAAACACCATCACAGGAAGGAGGCATCCACAATGCCATTTACCGAAATATGCATTTACCAGGTCAAGCCGCAGAAGACGGAAGAATTTGAAGCGCTGATGCTGACGGCAAAGAGTTTTCTGGACGAGCAGGAAGGATTGCTTGCGCTTCGTCTGGTCAGGCGGGGCTACCACATCGACCTTGCGCAGATCAAAGAAGGGCTTCCCCCGCTGAAACTCACCCGCATCGTCAAGAGCGTCAAATACATGCTCTACTGGGAATTTGACACGAAGGAAAACTACGGACTGGCACAGAAAAATCTCTACGACAGCTATTGGAAGGCCATCGAAAAATGTTTGGTCGTTCCTCATGACAAATATTTAGGGGAGGTGATATTTTGATGATAGACCGACTGATCCAGATCATTTTTCTCCTGCTGCGGCATGAGAATATCACGGCAAAACAGCTGGCGCAGGAGCTTGGCGTCTCTACCCGCACGATCTACCGGGACATCAACACGCTTTCAATCGCCGGCATTCCCATCACTTCCCAAAAAGGCTACGGCGGCGGGCTCTCCTTATTGGAGGGCTTTGCGCTGGACAAGTCCTATTTCACACAGGAAGAGCAGAGTAATATCATCCAGGCTCTCCAGATCTTAAAATCATCCCATTACCCGGATGCGGACAGGACCCTGAATAAAGTTGCCGGGCTGTTCAGTCACACGCTGCAATCCGACTGGCTGGAGATCGATTTTTCCTATTGGGGCAGCCCCGAAAAGGAACGCCGCAATATGACGGCCTTAGAGCGCGCAGTCATCAATAAATATGTGATCAAATTCACTTACTATAACTCGGAACTGACCATAACCGAGCAGACCGTGGAACCGTTAAAGCTGCTCTTCAAATCCCACTCCTGGTATCTGATCGCCTTTTCCCGGCGCCGGAAAGAGATCCGCACCTATAAGCTGTCCCGGATCAGGAATCTGCAGATCACGGATCAGTTGTTCGACCGCTCCCTGCCGGCGGACTTTTCCCTCACTCCTGCCTATCAGGAAGAATACAACATCCCCCTGTTTAAACTGCGCTTCTCGGTAAAGATCGCCTATAAAGTCTTTGATGAATTTCATGAGGAATATATTATGAAGCTGGAGGT
>VSOD01000440.1 GCA_009774655.1 Lachnospiraceae bacterium | reverse complement strand
CCGCACTGCCACTCCTACATAATTTGTCAGTTCCATCACTTCCATCTCGATCCTGCTGCCCGCATCCCCATACTTCACCGCATTATCCAGCACATTGAAAACTGCCTCCGTCGTCCATTTCGCGTCCGCCATCACCTGACTTTTTACCCGGCCAGACAAATTAATCTCCATCCCCCGGCTCTTCGCCTTCTCCATCACCTGTCCCACCGCCTGCAAAAGAATCGTTTCCAGACTCTGCCATTCCGGTTTCAGGCGAATAATCCCCGTCTCCAGTTTCGACACCTTAGAAAAGCTCTCTCCCAGCCAGGTAAGCTTCTTCGTCTGCTCCTCCAGACAGGCAAGAAATCTTCCCTTCTCATCCGCCGTCAAATCATCCCGTCCCAGAAATCCCACATACATCAAGATATTCGTGATCGGCGTATTTAATTGATGAACCAGATCCCCGATATTCTCATTAAGCTGCCCGCGAAACTGCCGCTCCCGCTCCTCATAAGAGCACAGAATGTCATAGAGCCGTAATAACTGCCCCTGCATTCTGGACAGGATCGTATCCTCCGTCACCGGAAAGGCGATCGTAACTCTGCCGTCTATCAGCTCCTCCATCATTTCACTGAACGCATAGAGCTTCCCGTCCACCCGCCTCTCGATCACAAGATATACCCCCGCAAACACCGCCAGATTCACCGCCCCATACAGGATGATCAGCCATGTGCCGTAAGCCGGCCGTCTGCAGGAAAGCTCGCTGAACATGAAAAGCAGTATGAGCATCACGCCCATACCGCCTATCCATATACCGTCTGTACCGTTACTCTTATACCGCTTGTTCATTTCTGTCCATCCTCCCACTTATACCCCAAACCAAACACTGTTTTGATATAAATCGGCTCCTCCGGATTCTCCTCCACCTTCATGCGCAGCCTGCGGATCGTCACATTGAGCGTCCTGCTCTCCACAAACCGTTCATCCGCATCCCAGATCCGGTCCAATATCCGCTCCCTCGTCAGCACGATACCCCTGTTATGGAGAAAAAGCTCCATCAGCCTGCATTCCAGCGCTGTAAGCTCCACCGCCTCTCCCCGCCTGGTCAATGTCTTGTTCTCAAAATCATACAACAGTTCACCATTCGTATAGATCTGCCGCGAAACGCCCTCACTGCGCTTTAAGACTGCCGCGATCTTCATAAGCAGCACCGGCATGGAAAAGGGCTTCGTAATATAATCATCACACCCTGCCCGGAACCCCTGCAGCATATCTTCCTCCGTGTCTCTGGCTGTCAGCAGAAGCACCGGAGCCGGCTGCCCGGCCAGCACACTCCCCAGAAATTCCCTGCCGTCCCCATCCGGCAGGTTGATATCCAGCAACACCAAATGCATCCTCTCCTCCAGCTTCTCCCGCGCTTCCCGCAGGCTATAGGCACTGTTCGTCAGATACCCCTCCCGCCGCAGCGCAAACGCGATCCCCTCATTCAACGCCCGATCATCCTCAACAACCAAAATCCGCTTCTCCATCCCCACTCACCTGCCCTTCCCTTCTCAAATTACAATCATATCACAGATCCCTTATACCTTCCCCTATCATAACACTTTTAATTTCGCAAATCTCCCCGGCATAACACTTTTCACAACGATTCTAAGTCATACGGCTATATCTTCCGGCTTTGGTGCACAGACAACTCTCTACACCACTTCCCGCAGCCGCTCCACAATCGATCTCCTGTTCATCCCCCAGGTCAGCACCTGCGCCATCACCACGCACAACCCGGCCGAGATCACCACAAAAATCATAAGCGCCTGCACAAACGCCCCTGCCGAAAAATTAAATCCCGGCTGCGCCCCAACCTTATAGGCCAGCGCCGCTCCCGCCACGGTCGCCAGTCCCAGCGCTGTGGCAACAAGCACGGCGTACTTCTCGAAAATATCCCGCTTCATCTGCCGCCCCGTCATCCCGATGGACTGCATGGCCGCATATTCCACCTTCCTGGCCATCACATCCGTAGTTACCGTATTCACCATATTGGCTACGCCGATCAATCCCACGATCACCGCCAGCAGAATACCGAAAGCCGTCATGCTCCGCTTCGTTTCCGTATTCTGTACCCGGGTCATATAAGCGGAATCAAGCGTAAGCTGCAGATTTCCGTCTTCCTCCACAAGCCCGGCAATGATCTCATACTGTTCCTTGTCGGAAAGCGCCGTTCCGTCCTGCCTTTTTCCGGATGCATTAAAACAGATACTCCCGATCAGCTCCCCGTAATTTGAATAAATCTCCTGAAATGCCTCATCCGTCAGCCAGATATTGACTTCCCCCATATTATCCGTGCCATAGATATTATGGCCTGTCACCAAGGCCATCACCGTAAATTCGCGCTCCACGTAACGATCTGCCGCACTGTCAAAGAACGTGACCGACACCCGGTCGCCTGCATGTACCTGATACGCCATGCCCTCGCTCTGCTCCATATCATTGAGATAGAGGGAACGGTTGTAGATCATATAACCGCCCTGTGCAAACCGTTCGGCGTCAAACTCCCCTTCCAGCACGGTAAAATATTGACTTTCATGGTCAAGATACGCCGCATCCATACCCGCAACGCTGACCGGATAATTGTCTCTCTCGTTCTTTCCGGGAAGACTATGCCAAGGATCCACGCCCCACTTCTGTTCGATGCTGTCCACATAAGCCTGTCTGTCCCGGGCCAGCTCCCCTTCTCCCGCAATCTCTCCCTGAGACAGATCATAATAATAACCGCCTCTGAGGATCGACCAGTCCGGCTTTGTCCTGGCCATATAGGTAACCCGGAAATCTTCCACAAACTCCTGATCCCTGATCTTTTGCACCAGCTCGTCACTGATCGGCTGATAAGGCTCCTCCGATCCGAATTTGGCCGTTTTCTGCACTATCCGGAAATCCGTACCGTTGTGCTCCGCCGTATGCACCTCCACCGAATACCCCATGGAGATTGTATACACCACCAGAAACAGAATCCCGCTTAAGGCAAAAGAGATAACCGAGAAAATGCCCTTTTTCTTCCTGCCGCGGTATCTGGCCGCCTCCACAGGGGAAATCGTGCTGGCGATCCGAAAAGGCTTCATGGTACTGACAAGCACCGTAATCCAGGAAAACACTGCTCCCAGCGCAAACACCTGTACGAACCCAGCCGGCTTATAGAAAGAGGAAATGCCTTCCGCAAAAGCGTCCATGACAGCCCCCGCCGCCATCCGTCCGATGCCGTATCCGATCAGGCCTCCCAGCACAATGCCGATCAGGGAGATCCTGTTCATCTGCCACAACAGCATCCTCTTAAGCTGCTGTCTTGTCATGCCGATGGTCTTTAATTCCCCATAGAACCGTATATCATTCTCGATCGAGATGTCAAATATATTATAGATAAAAAAGTAACCGCAGAACATCACACACAGCAGAAGCAGTATGATCGGTACCAGAGCCGCATAGGACATATCACTGGCCTTGTACTGAATGCCGTTGCCTGCCGCCTGCTCATTCACCTCTGTCAGCTTCTCATGCTTATCCGTCCCCAGCTTCAAGGGATTCAAATTGTTCAGCTTCACATAGATCTGGTCGTACCCCTTGATCAGTCCCGGATTGTGCTTCTTGATAAAGTCTTCTCC
>VSOD01000044.1:1068-15492 GCA_009774655.1 Lachnospiraceae bacterium | reverse complement strand
ACGGTGGCAGTTTTCCTTGTGCTGGATAATGCGGAGAAGTATGGGGATGCGGGCAGCAGGATCGAGATGGAAGTGATGGAACTGACAAATTATGTAGGAGTGGCAGTGCGGAGCAGAGGGGTTCGGATTGCAACGGAAGAATATCACAAGTTATTCAAACGGTTTTACAGAGGCAGGGAGGTCGGAGAAAGAGAAGGCGTCGGGCTGGGGCTGTATATTACGAGGAAGATTCTGGAGGAAGAAGGGGGCTATATCAAGGCAGGCAGGGCGGCGGATGGGCGCACGGAGTTTGTGCTTTATCTTACGGCGGGGCGCTTATCTTCTGGTGCATGAACGAGTCTCATATTCCTGATACAGCTGTTCCCGATATTGGACGTCGAAAATGGCACAGTCGGCGTCTTCATCTCTTCCGGCATTTTTAAGAAACTGCAGCAGCTCTGCCAGACGGTCTTCACCTTTTTGCATTCCCTGTTCTATTCCGATTTCAAGGATATTCATTTTCACAGCCTCCCATTCTTCTGATTGTTTCACATCCTGAACGATCCGGTCCAGATCCAGAATGCGGTCGTCCTGTACGGTAATATTGGAATTGTCTAAAGTAGTTTCTTTCATATACTGCAGCAGGCTGATCAGTTCCGGGCGGCCGTTATGGCTGGTCATGTTCAGGAAGATCTTGCTTGTGCCGTCATTCAGGGGAAGGTCGGGCACTTCTTCGCAGCGTTCTCTAAAAGTATACATGGCCAGATCTTTCTTAAAGATATCTTCCTGTGTGATAAAAATGATCACTGTGGATGGAAGATGCTTATAGCGGGTCTTTTTCCCGGATTTCAGGAGCGGGGTGTCCAGTAATCCCTGATAAAAGCGGGAGCGTTTACGGATATCGTCACCGGAGGCGTTATTCTGCATCTCCATGTCAAACTGACGGTTATGCTCATCCTGTGCCCAGGCATCCAGCCGTATGGCACGTTTTCCTGATTTATTCAGGATCACCTGTTCGACCTGTACTTTTTTCAGCTGTAGATTCGGCTCATCCAGTATGATGCTGAGAACATCTTCATAAGCCCTTTGCACTTTCATCACTGACAGGAACAGGGCGAAGTCGCTTAAGTTGAACTGGTAGTCCGCAGGAAGTACAGGAGCCGGATCGGAGATATTTTGAGTTTCCGGCTGCCGCTGTGACTTTGTGCCTGTCACTGTGTTTTGTAGAGTCGTTTTTTTGGTTGCTGATTGTTGCTGCATGGTTCATCCTCTCTTTCGTTTGGTAGAAAAGTGTTTCGCGCGGCAGAGAGGATGCGCTGTTTACAGTTGATCTTCTCCCCGCAGTGATTCAGTTGTAAGCAAGGAGTTCCTGCAGAGAATACTCTGCACTGATACGGACTTCATGAAAAAAGCTGCAAGTCCGGTAAGATACTGTAAGAATCTTAGATCTGTTTTATAAGGAAGTACTCCTGAGATACGAATCCGCAGAGCGAATTTCGTAAATGAGCTATACGTAAAAAAGACTTTGCTCATTTTGTTTTTTGCTTGCTTTTATCCTAACACAGGACATAACGTATGGCAAGATTTTTTGGGGAGAAAAGGGGCATAAATTTTTTCTGTCATAAAAGGTATCTTGTAAAAAGATATAAAAAGTCAAAATAATAGTATTTTTTCTTAAAATATCGTAAGTGTTTTCTGAATAAATGCAATATAATGAAATTATCTTAATGGGGCAGACGGCGGGTTATTTGACCGGGCTGTCTGTACGGTAAAAAACAACAGGAGGAAAAGACATGATTCAGAAGTATGTATACGGTAAACCATTTACAACAGAGGCCGTAGTGAAAGAAGTGGCAGTGGCGGCAGGTACGCCGGCTTATGGCAGCATTGAGACAGAGCAGGGATTTCGCTTTACCTACAAGATGGAGGAGAATGATATCGTGTATGGCCTTGGGGAGGCCAACAGGGGATTGAACAAGCGGGGTTACTGCTATACCAGTGACTGTACGGATGATCCGAACCACACGGAAGACAAGCGTTCTTTATATGGTGCGCATAACTTTATTGTCGTGGCAGGCAGGGAGACATTCGGACTGTTTTTCGATTATCCGTCAGAGATCACTTTTGATATCGGATACACGAAGACAGATACATTACAGGTGTCATGTGAAGATGCGGACCTGAACCTGTTTGTGATCGACGGGGATTCCCCCTATGATATTGTGAAGCAGTTCCGCGGCATCATCGGCAGAAGCTATATCCCGCCCAAGTATGCATTTGGTTTCGGGCAGAGCCGCTGGGGATATAAGACGAAGGAGGATTTCCGCAGGGTGGTAGATGGCTACAGGGAGAACGGTGTGCCGCTGGATATGGTCTATATGGATATCGACTATATGCAGGGCTTTAAGGATTTTACGTTAAATGAGGAGAATTTCCAGGATTTTCCGGCCTTTGTGCAGGAGATGAAAGACAGGAATATCCGTCTGATTCCGATCATCGACGCGGGCGTGAAGGTGGAAAAGGGATATGACATCTATGAGGAGGGCGTGCAGAACCGTTACTTCTGTCAGCGCGAGGACGGCAGCGATTTCGTGGCGGCGGTATGGCCCGGGGATACGCATTTCCCGGATGTGCTGAATGAGGAAGCGCGGAAATGGTTTGGTGATAAGTATCGCATTCTGACCGATCAGGGCATTGAGGGCTTCTGGAACGACATGAATGAGCCGGCGATCTTCTATTCCAAAGAGGGTCTGGCGGAGTTGAAAGATATGCTGAAAGATTTCCTGGAGAACGAGAATGGCGGCGGTATCACAGCCGGAGAGATGGCGGCAGATAACAGGAATCAGGGCGAAGACAGTGAGAAAACTGCTGCGGAAGGCGATAAGAAACGTTTTGCCGGCCCGTCTGTATGGCCGTTGATGTGGAAGCTGGGCAGTCTGGCCAACAGCAGGGAAGATTACAGGCGTTTTTATCATAATACGAAGGATGGAAGAGTGCGCCACGACAAGGTACATAATCTGTTCGGCTATTATATGACGAGGGCGGCCGGAGAGGCTTTTGAGCGGATCGATCCGGACAAGAGATTCCTCATGTTCTCCCGTTCTTCTTATATCGGTATGCACCGTTATGGCGGCATCTGGACAGGGGACAACAAGTCCTGGTGGTCTCATATCCTGCTGAACCTGAAAATGCTGCCGTCCTTAAATATGTGCGGTTTCCTGTATACCGGTGCGGATCTGGGCGGATTCGGCGCCGATACGACAAGGGATATGCTGCTGCGCTGGCTGGCGCTGGGTGTATTTACACCGTTGATGCGTAACCATGCGGCACAGGGGACGAGAGAGCAGGAGTGCTATCAGTTTGAGGCGATAGAGGATTTCCGCCATGTGATCGGCGTGCGTTACCGTCTGATTCCGTATCTGTACAGCGAGTATATGAAAGCTGCATTAAATAACGACTTGTATTTTAAACCGCTGGCTTTCGTTTATCCGGAAGATGCGATGGCGCTGCAAGTGGAAGATCAGATGATGCTGGGGGATGAGATCATGATCGCTCCGGTCTACACGCAGAATGCGAAGGGGCGCTATGTTTATCTGCCGGAAGAGATGAAGTTCGTCAAATTCCTGCCGGACGGCACGATCAGTGAGGAAGTACTGGGGCAGGGGCATCATTATGTGGAGATCGCTCTGAATGAAGTGCCGCTGTTTATCCGCAGCGGAAAGTGTATTCCGCTGGCAGAGTCGGCTGAATATGTGGAAGCGGTTGATATGGAGCATATGACGGTACTTGGATTTGCGGGGGCAGAGTATATGCTGTATGAGGATGACGGTGTGAGCAGGAACTACCGGAAGCCGGAAGAATATCGAAAGTTCAGTATGTAAAAATAATAATTAATTGTTATATAACGGATGATAGGTAACAGGCAATACAATAGGTAATGGGTAATAGGTAACAGATAATAAGTAACAAGTAATAAGTAATAAGTAACAGGTAATAAGTAACAGGTAATAAGTAGCAGATCATGAAAAACAGATCCCGGCAGGCTGAGAATGTCTGCCGGGATCTGTTTTTGTAAAAATAACATTAGTAATGATATTTCCTGCGTTTTCCGAGCAGGAACAGCAGTGCGACGATAACGGCCGCTGCTTCTGCCGCGACTATGGAGATCCAGATGCCGTCAAGGCCCCAGATCAGCGGCAGGAGCAGGACTGCGGAGATCTGGAATACCAGGGTCCGCAGAAAGGAGATCAGGGCGGAGGTAAGGCCGTCTCCCAACGCCGTAAAGAAGGCGGAGCCGAAGATGGCGAATCCTGCAAAGAGGAAGGAAAAGGAGAAGACAAAGAAGCCGCGTAACGTCATTGTAAGCAGTTCCTGGTCGTAACCGACGAACATCCGGGAAAGCGGCCCGGCCAGCAGCTGTGCGGCAGCAAACATCAAAACTGCAAAAACGGTTGTTATGATAAAACTTTTCTTCAACAGGCCCTTCAACTCTTCGTAGCTGCCGGCGCCGCTGTGGTAGCCGATCACCGGGGAGACGCCTACGGAGAAGCCGATGAAAGCGGCCAGAAAGATCATATTGACATACATCAGTACACCATAGGCGGCAACGCCGTCTTCTCCGGCGTATTTTAACAGCTGGATATTGTAGAGCATGCTGACGATGGAAGCGGATATGTTGTTCATCAGCTCCGAGGAACCGTTGGCGCAGACTTTCAGCAATGCCGTGCCATCGAATTTCGCTTTCGTAAGCCGCAGCAGGCTGGTGTTCGGCCGGGCGAAATAGAGCAGCGGGAGAATGCCGCCCACGCACTGGCCGATGGCGGTAGCCGCGGCCGCGCCCTGCAGCCCCCAGCGGAAGACGATGATAAAAAGGGCGTCCAGCAGGGCATTGGTCAGTCCGGCGGCGATGGTTATATAGAGCCCCAGCTTCGGCTTCTCGGCGGTGGCGAACAGGCACTGAAATTCATACTGCAGAATATAGGCGGTCACTGCGGGCAGAATGATCTTCCCGTAGGTGATACAGTCTTCCAGCATCTGGCCGCCGGCACCTAACATGGACAGAAGAGGTCGCAAACATAACAGTCCTGCTGCAGTCAGCACAATACCGCAGCCTGCTCCCGCAGGGCATGCAGATAGGCTTCTGTCAGTGCAATGTATTTCTCGACGTCTTCCGGCGGCCAGGAGGCAAAGACAGCGTTCTCCATTGCCTGGAGGCGACCGGCAGTCTGCTGTGTCAGCTGTTTGCCGGCTTCTGTCAGGCAGACATTCTTATTCTTCGGGCTTAAGGGTTCCAGATATACAATGCCTTCCTGCTCCAGTCTGCGCAGGGCGGAATTGATGGTCTGCTTGCTGAGGCCGGTGAGGCGGCATATTTTCTGCAGCGGGCAGTCCGTACCGTTATCGCAGATGGTATAGAGGATCCGCATCATGCTGTCGGACAGGCCGAATTTTGTGGAGAGTTCATGATAGGTAGCGTCGATTTCTCCCACCAGATAATTGTAGCGTTTCAATTTTTTGGAAAGATTGTCACACATGACCCGGCTCCTTCTTTTACATTATAATAGTACGAAATCGTACCATAAAGGCCATTATAGTATGATTTCGTACTACTGTCAATAGGGTCAGACAAAACAGGAGGGAGTTAGGTAACGTTTGTTGCAGCGTCAGTCGCAGCGGCCTTTTTCATGACAGCACACGAACTTGCTTCCTTACGGGAAAGCGTGGTAAGATAGTAAAAGAGTAAATGGTAACATTTGGGAGAGGATTTTATGATGCATTCAACTGATTTTTCTAAGGGGAAGGTCTGGCAGAATATTGTTGCGCAGTCGATACCGCTGATTCTGGCACAGCTGGTGCAGCTTTTGTATAATGTGGTGGACCGTATTTATATCGGGCATCTGCCGGGAGCGGACAGCATGGCGCTGACGGGGATCGGGCTGGTGTTTCCGCTGACGACGCTGATCGCGGCCTTTACGTTTCTGTTCGGCACGGGCGGCACGCCGCTTTTTTCCATTGCGAGGGGAGCGGGGAAGGAGGAGCGGGCAGGAAAAATACTGGGCAATACGTTTTCGCTTCTGCTTGCCGCATCGGTGGTCTTGTTTTTGTTCTGTTATCTGTTTCGCAGGCCGGTGCTTTATCTGTTCGGCGCCAGCGACGCTTCTTATCTGTATGCGGACGCCTACCTGCGGATCTATCTGATCGGGACGCCTTTTACGATGCTGGCTACGGGGCTGAACGGCTTCATCAACGCGCAGGGATTTCCGCGGATCGGTATGCTGACGACGCTGTTTGGCGCCGTGCTCAATCTGGTGCTGGATCCTGTTTTTATTTTCGGGCTGCATATGGGCGTGGGCGGTGCGGCGCTGGCGACGGTGTTAAGCCAGGCGGTGTCCTGTATCTGGGTGCTGTGTTTTTTGACAGGAAAAAAGGCGCTGCTTCCCATGCAGAGGCGGAATCTGCGGATCGACGGCAGGCTGGCGGGAGAGATCATGGCGCTGGGCATGTCGGGTTTTATCATGCAGGGAACAAACTGTCTTGTGCAGGTGGTGTGCAATGCGACGCTTAAGATTTACGGCGGCGACCTTTACGTGGGTGTGATGACGGTGATCAACTCTGCCAGGGAGATCCTGTCCCTGCCGGTCAGCGGCATCACAAACGGGGCGCAGCCGGTACTGGGATATAATTACGGGGCGAAGGAATACGAGAAGGTCCGGGAGGGCATCCGTTTTATGACGGTGCTCGGCATCCTTTATACGGTAGTTGCATGGCTGCTGGTGATCTTAAGTCCGCATCTGCTGCTGTCCGTATTCACGGAGGACGGGGCCATGATCGAAGCGGGTGTGGATGCGCTGCGGCTGTACTTTTTCGGCTTTTTCTTTATGGCGTTTCAGTTTTCGGGGCAGGCGGCTTTTACTGCGCTTGGCTACTCCCGCCATGCGATCTTTTTCTCACTGCTGCGCAAGGCGGTGATCGTGGCGCCGCTGACGCTGCTGCTGCCGAAGGTGGGATTCGGGGTAAACGGGGTGTTCATGGCGGAGCCTGTCTCCAATGCCATAGGCGGGCTGGCCTGCTTCGTGACCATGTATTTTACGCTTTACCGCAGATTGAAGGAATCGTAACAATCCGGTCAAAAGGATCCGGCGCTGGAATATAATTGTTCTTGTTCGGGCATGTTTTTGATGATATACTGGCGTAAATATATTTTTCTTTGGAAAGGAGTTGTCCTATGCACAGAAAATTACCAATCTGTGTATTTCTCATATTTGCTTTTGTCTTCGCTTTTATCGGATGCTCTTTCCAGTCATCCGGTTCTCCTTCCGGGAAAGACGCGGGAGAAGAGGCGGCGGATACAAAAGAAGCCTCCTCCGGGATCGGGAATGCCAAAGCGGCAGGGAAGAAGGCGGAAGCAGGAGGGCGGGCTACCGTGCAGACCTGTCTTGTTCCCGAAGCCTCCGGCGACGTTACATACGGCGATGACACGGTTTCCATAGACGCCTCCCATACTGACGAAGGGTATGTGATGATACGTTATCAGGGAGGGGCATCCAAGGTCAAAGTGCAGATCACGGTGCCGGACTCGACTACCTATACTTATACGCTTGCCGGCAGCTCCTACGAGACTTTTCCGCTGTCGGAGGGGGACGGCAGCTATAAAGTCGATGTTCTGGAGCATGTACAGGATGATATGTACGCGCTGGCCTTTTCACAGGAGATGCAGGTGGAACTTGCGGATGAGTTCCGGCCCTTTTTGTATCCGAACCAGTATGCCTGGTTTACCCGGGACGATGAGACCGTGGCCTGCGGCATCAGGCTGTCCGGCGAGTCTGCCGATGATCTTGACTACGTGGAGCGGGTCTATCTGTATATCATAGAGAATATTACTTACGATGAGGAACTGGCGGCGACGGTCACGGGAGGATACCTGCCGGATGTGGACAGGACGCTTAAGACGAAGAAGGGCATCTGTTTTGACTATGCGTCGCTTATGGCGGCCATGCTCCGTTCACAGGGCATACCGACGAAGCTGCAGATCGGCTATTCCGGGGAGGCTTACCATGCCTGGATCAGCGTCTATCTGACGGAGATCGGCTGGGTGGACAGCATCATCGAATTTGACGGAAAGCACTGGTCTTTGATGGACCCCACGCTGGCGGCGGGCAACAGCCGTTCCTCCCTGAAAAAATATATCGGAGACGGGAAAAATTACACCGTAAAGTATTCCTACTAATTTGAAAAACAACACGAACGGAAACGGAGGACTACCAAATATGAAACCTTTTTCCAGTCTGGAATTATCTTCATTCTGCGGGCAGATCGCCCTGATCCTCAAGGCGGGCATTTCGTCGCTGGAAGGGCTTATGATCATGCAGGAGGATGCCTCGTCCTCCGGGGAGAAGGAGGTGCTTCTTGCGCTTCTTTCCAACATGCAGGAGACGGGAAGCCTGTATCAGGCGATGGAATCTGCAGGGATCTATCCCTCTTATATGCTTCATATGGTGCAGATCGGTGAAGAGACGGGGACACTGGATGCGGTGATGGAGTCACTGCAGAACCACTATGCGCGGGAGGACTCGATCCGCAAAAGCATCCGCAGTTCCATCACCTACCCGATGATCATGGTCGCCATGATGACGCTGGTCATCGTTGTTCTGCTGGTAAAGGTGATGCCGGTCTTTAATCAGGTGTTCATTCAGCTTGGCACGGAGATGACAGGGGTTTCCCGGACGCTGATGCATGCGGGAACAGCGCTTGGCCGCTATTTCATTGTCGTTATCCTCTTTTTGGCTGCCGTTGCGGGCATGATCTTCTACGGGACGCGTACCGCCGCGGGACGGCGTTTGTTTCAGAAGATCGGGTATAAACTTGGCTTTACGAGGGCGATCTATGAGGAGATCGCGGCCTGCCGGTTTGCCAGCGGCATGGCACTCACCTTGAGCAGCGGCCTGAATCCCGACCGCAGTATGGAACTTGTCACTTCCTTAAATGACGATCCGGTGTTTCAGAAGAAGATAGAGCTGTGTCTGGAGAAGGTCCGCGACGGGGAAGATCTCTCCGAGGCGCTTTTCCATGCGGGGATGTTTAGCGGCGTCTATGCGCGGATGGCTTCGATCGGTTCCAAAACAGGGTCCATGGATCAGGTGATGGAGCAGATCGCGGACCTGTATCAGGATGATATCGACACGAGAATGAACAATCTGCTGGCGGTGCTGGAACCTACGCTGGTGGCGGCGCTGTCCCTGATCGTGGGAGTGATCCTTCTGTCGGTGATGCTGCCGCTTATGGGGATCATGTCCAGTATTTAGTGCAGTGAGTCAGTGAGTCAGTGAGTCAGTGAGTCAGTGAGTCGTTTGGAGTGCGGCAGTGCAGGCAGCAGGCGTGCAGCGCCGGAGGGATAAGGAGCCAGGCTATGAAGCGGTTTGTATATCGTAAACAAAGAGGAGCACAGAGCAGAATGCTTCTGTCGGTCGGTGTGTTTCTGGTGATCGTGTTTGTCTTTTTGCAGGGGATATCCTCGATTTCCGAAGGCACGAGAAAACGGCAGAGAGAAAGTCTGGAAAATGCGATTATGCGCAGCGTCACGCACTGCTATGCGGTGGAGGGGGCGTATCCGGCGGATCTGGAATATTTGAAGAGCAGGTACGGGCTTACTTACGACGAAACTCTTTTTTTTGTAGATTACCGCACGATCGGGTCCAATATCCTGCCGGATATCACGATCATCGAAAAGGAGGAGTGAAGGCATGGGATTTCGTCTGAAACGCAGACATATCATTGATTTTCTGTTCCCGATCGCATTGTTCTTTGTCTTTGCCCTGTCGGCGCTTACGCTGATCCTGCTGGCGGCGGGCATGTATCAGTCAACTACGGAAAGGTCTTCGCTCCGGTATACGTCCCGTACAGGATTGGCGTACATCGGCGAGAAGATCCACCAGAATGATGAGAACGGGGCCGTGTATCTGGGGAGTTTTGACGGCTGTGACGCCCTGATTCTGGAACAGCGTTATGAAGAAGAAAGCTATTATACTTATATTTATATATACGGGCAGGAACTGAAAGAGCTTTTTATCAAGGACGGAACGGCGGCTGCGGCCGGGAACGGCAAAACGATCCTTGAAGTGCACGATTTTTCCATGGAGCAGATTTCGGACCGGCTTCTTAAGTTCGAGTGTACGGATGAAGAAGGAAGAACGAGTGCGGCCGTGATCGGCATTCGGAGCAGACAGGACATGGGACGATGAAAGGACAGACAGGCAATGGTTCATAAAAGCAGGGCAAGATCATCCAGCTTATTTTTGATGGAGTTAATATTTGCGATTCTCTTTTTCTCAGTGGCGAGCGCTGTCTGTGTGGAGTTTTTTGTAAAAGCGCATCTGCTGAGCCGCGATTCGGATGCGTTGTCCAGAGCGGTCAACGAATGCGCAGGCGCCGCGGAGATCATCTGTACATCAAACGGCCTGCCGGAGGGGGTGGATCTGCTTGCACAGCAGTACCCGGAAGGCGACTATCCGGAGCTGCCGGCGGAGACGGCAGACGTACGGCTTTATTACGACGATTCCTTCGCGGCCTGCGGGCAGGAGACGGCGGCCTATGTTCTGGACATCCATATGGAGCAGGCGGAGCGGATGATCGAGGCCACACTGGAAATGAGAGAAGGCAGCGGCGGCCAGGAGGCGGAATCCTCTGTTTACCGGCTGCAGGTCGGGCATCATATTGCGAGGAGGACAGACGACAGTGAAGGATAAACAACAGCCTTTCTTTGTAAATATCGGGTCTTCTTCGCTGCTGGTCATTTTTCTGGTACTCTGTCTGGCTACGTTTGCGATCCTGTCCCTTTCGAGCGCCAAAAGCGATCATACTTTCAGCGAAAGGCTGGCGGCGCATAAGCAGGCGTATTATGAAGCCTCGGAGAGGGCGGAGACGATCGTCGGCGAGATAGACCGTATTCTCTATGAGACGGCATCCGGTATTGACCAGACTGGTCTACATGATCCGGACATTTCCGGAGAGGCGGAAAAGGGGCTTGCGGCCTATTTTACGGGCGTCGGCGAAGCGGTCCATGAGATGCAGGTGGATGGGATTGTCCTGCAGGTGCAGCAGATGGAAGGAGAATGCATGATTTCCTTTCAGGTTCCGGCCGGGGAACGGCAGGCGCTGTCAGTGACGCTTGCGGTGACAGACTACCGGGCGCACGACAACTATTACGAAGTCAGGGCATGGAAGATTGTCAATACGGAAAGCACGGCAAAGGAACAACCCTTGAAACTGCTGCCCGTTATACAGGAATAAAGATCATACGTTACGTTGAAAAGGAGTTTAAGACCATGAATTTACAGGAATGTCTACAGGAAGCGATCGCGCAGGAGGCTTCGGACGTGTTCATCATTGCGGGATTGCCGCTCTCTTATCGGAAGAATGGGGTCATATGCCGGTTTTGTGAAGAGAAGCTGCTGCCGGCCGATACGGAAAGCGTGCTCACCGAGATCTACAGCTGCGCAGGCAACCGGGACATGCAGGGATTGTATGAGAACGGAGACGACGACTTCTCCTTTGCCATCAGAGGGCTTTCACGGTTTCGTGTCAGCGCCTACAAACAGAGAGGGACGCTGTCTGCCGTGATCCGTATCATTACTTTTGATCTGCCCGATGCACAGGCCTTGCATATTCCCGAGCATGTTCTCCGTCTGGGAGAAGCCGGCAAAGGAATGGTACTCGTCACCGGGCCGGCCGGGAGCGGTAAGTCCACCACGCTGGCCTGCATGATCGACCAGATCAATCGCAGCCAGAGCAAACACATCATAACGCTGGAAGATCCGCTGGAATATCTGCACCAGCATGCGCAGAGCGTTGTCAGCCAGCGGGAGATCAATGTGGATACCGAGAATTATGTCAGCGCACTGCGGGCCGCTCTGCGCCAGAGCCCGGACGTAATCCTGCTGGGAGAAATGCGCGATCATGAGACGATAGAGGTTGCCATGACGGCGGCCGAGACCGGACACCTGCTGCTCTCGACGCTTCACACGATCGGTGCGGCCAATACCATCGACCGCATTATTGATGTATTTCCGGCGAACCAGCAGAAACAGATCGGCATCCAGCTGTCTACCGTGCTCAATGCGGTAGTCTCGCAGCAGCTTGTTCCCGCATTGGACGGGCGCATGGTTCCCGCACTGGAGATCATGACGGTGACGCCCGCGATCCGCAACATGATCCGGGATAACAAGATTCCGCAGATTGACGGGATCATCTACTCCTCCATGAAAGAGGATATGATCTCCATGGACGGCAGCCTCCTGAACCTGTATAAACAGGGGATCATTGCGAAAAATACCGCATTGAAATATGCCACAAATGCGGAGATGCTGGCGAAAAAACTCTAAAAAGCGGATTTTTGAAAACGTGAACGGTATATGCGCGACAGGTTCTGCAAAGTACACTTTGGCGAACTTTTTTGTTATGGAAAAATCATACAAATCTATCCTCTGATTTATGTCTGTTTTGTTACATTATATGAATTCCCCTGTACAGTGTCAAATAAATTCCCTCATACAAGCGTAATTTCCGGCAGTTTTTTGAAGTGTACTTTGGCGGACTGTTGCAAAGCCGCTGAAAACGGCAAAAACGTCTGCAGTACCGGACAGAGAGCGGCACACAGACGAGCGTCCAAAGCGCAATGGGGGAGGGAACTACATATGGCGATGACGGATAAGACCCTGCGGATACAGCTGCTGGGAGGTTTTTCCATGTATTACGGCGATGAGGCGCTTGCGTTGAACAAGACGGGCGGCTCGAAATCAATCCGGCTGCTCCAGATGCTTCTGCTGTCTCTGGCGGGCGGGATTCCGAAGGGGGAGCTGCTTGACAGCCTTTATGGGTGGAACGAGAAAACGGATACGGCCAACCGTAATAAGAATCTGAATAATTTGATCTACCGGCTCAAAGGGCAGCTGATGTCTGCGGGATTGCCGGATGATGATTATGTGGAGATCAGAGAGGGAAGGTGCTGCTTTAAGAGCAGACTGCCTCTGGTACTGGATACACAGCAGTTTGAGGCTGCCATGGAAAAGGCCCGGACGGAGAAAGATTCTGACAGGAGAATGTCTTTGTTTGACACGGCCAACGGCATGTACCGCGGAGAACTGCTCCCGTCGAACCTGTCTGAAATGTGGTTTTTCCAGAAAAGTATTTACTACAAGGAGCTTTATCTGGAAACCATTCGGGAACTGGAACAGGAATTCCGCAGGAAAAGGGACTATAAGAATCTGATTCGGATCTACACCCGGGCGGCGTCCATCTATCCGTTTGAGAACTGGCAGACCCGCCTGATCCGCTGCAATCTGGACATCTACCGCTACGACGAGGCGCTGGAGATCTACAACGATACCATGGAGCTGTATGCCCGGGAGATGGGCACCCCGCCCACGGCGGAGATGCAGGAGTGTTTCGAGGCCGTGGAGCTGATGGATAAGATTCATACAAGAAGCCAGAGTGCGGCCGGATTCCGGGAGATGGACCGGGCTTTTATGGAGAAAAAGGACGACATCAAGAATGCGATATTCAGTGAACGGGATGTGCAGGGCGCTTATTACTGTACCTATCCCAGCTTCGTGGATTATTGCCGTCTGGTGGCGCGGGCCAAGGCGCGAAGCGAGTTTCCGGCGGTGCTGATGTTTCTCACACTCAGCGAAAAAGGGCGTAAAGAAAACCAGAAGCAGATCAACCTGCAGGAGCAGATGGGGCTTTTGAAAAAAGTCATCGGCGATTCCCTGCGGCTGGGCGATGCCTATACACGGTACGGCAACCGGCATTTTATCCTGATGCTCACCAGAACGGTGGAGGACTCCTGCGTGGAGATCTTCCGGCGGATCGAGACGGCGTATCTGGATAAGTTCGGAAAAGGGAATCTGTGGTATTATACGGATCTGACGCAGAAGCTGGACGGGGCAGCGCTGTGAGGATAAATAAAAAGGTGTAACATCCGTTATGCGTTGATGGATATTACACCTGTATTTATGGGAGGATATTCGACAGTAGGGGAGAAGGAAATCGTTTACTGCGGCACAAGATCATGCAGCTTTAAAACAACGATTACGGTCTCCATTTCGTCTTGAAGTGCGTGGATATTCTGGTTGATATCCCGTGCAGTAACTTTGAAGTCGAGATGGAAATTCGCCAGTTTCTTCGAGTAACGCTCCAACTTGATATTCATGATGTTGAGTATGTTTTCGTTTTTGTGAAGTCGGGTATCAACTGTAGTAAGCCTGTCATCGATTTCCTCGAGTTTGCATTCGGCATTGGTAAGCCTGTTATCAACTTCGTCGAGTTTGCATTCGACATTGGTAAGCCTGCCGTCGACTTCGTCGAGTTTGTGTTCGACATTGGTAAGCCTGCCGTCGACTTCGTCGAGTTTGTGTTCGACATTGGTAAGCCTGCCGTCGACTTCGTCGA
>VSOD01000044.1:0-968 GCA_009774655.1 Lachnospiraceae bacterium | reverse complement strand
GTTTGTGTTCGACATTGATGAGTCTGCCATCAACTTCGTCGAGTTTGTGTTCGACATTGATAAGCCTGTTATCGACTTCGTCGAGTCGGATGTAAACCGGATTTAGTTTTTGATCCAGTATGTCAGTTATAGCCTGTAGTAATTGTTCATTATTCATATGTAATACCTCCCTGTTATCTGATCGGCTTTCTGAAACGCTGTGTCTTCTTACTGTCGTGCTCCCATAAACAGTGCCATATAAGGGAGCTGCTAAGAAAAGATGACGTGCTGCAGACATGAGATCAGAACTTCGGAGTCCCAGATATGTTTGAGAGTATGATAGCATGAAAGTCTGTATTTGACAATTGTTTTTAGAAATATTTAATAAACGAAATAACGTAATTTGAAAAGAGGTGGAGTTTTTGCTGTTTTCCAGTTTTAATAAAAATTTAAGAAATTATTCTTTTTTAAATAAAAGAGGCAGTTTGCAGGATACCTGTCTTGATACAATAGATGACAGTAAAACCATACATTAGGCAAAGAGAGCAGGCATGGCTGCCGGATTTGATAGAAATGGTCTCTTTGGCAGCATAGTATTTCAGGAGGAAAGGAAATGAAGAAAAAGAAAGTCGACAAAATCTTAAAGGGCGTACTTACGGTCGGCACAGTGATTGGCGGAGCCAATGTGATGTCAGATGCGGATTTGGTGTATGCGGCAGAGAATGAGATACCCAGGCCGTCAGATGATATTATCATCCCGGACAGTGATGTATCCTCAGCATCAAATGAACAGCTGGTAGCGGATAATGCAGCAGGGTTGGACAATGGTTTTTATGATTTGGGATTGAGTAGTGGAGATGCCCAGGTTCCAAGTGAGAATCCGGGAGATGGCGCTAGTGAAACTCCAAGTGAGAATCAGGGAGATGGCACCAATGAAATTCCAGGTGGGAATCAGGGAGATGGCACCAATGAAATTCCAGGTGGGAATC
>VSOD01000439.1 GCA_009774655.1 Lachnospiraceae bacterium | reverse complement strand
GCATATTTCTTTCCCTTGTCCTGCCCCGGCGTGACGACTGACAATCCGTATTCTTTGCATAATCTGTCACTCTCATTCCGTATCTGATAATAGCTTTTCCTGTTGGAAATGTACTTGCGGTGTGTCGCAAAATCAACCGCACAAAATATGATGTGGTTATGGATATGCCCCTTGTCTATGTGGGTATGCAGATGAGTCCTGACTATTACGGCATGAATACCGAGTACTACATCGATCTGAATCCTTACGTGGAAGCAGAAGGCGTTAATCTGGACGATGTGCTTGTGCCGGGTATGATCGACGGTTATTATGATACCGACGGTAAACTGGAAGGTTTCCCCAACCATGCAAACTGTTGCCAATTTTATTCAGGCTTTCACCGTGGACGTACAATTTAAAGCAGCCTTCCGCAACACGATCTGTTATGTGTTGATGTATGTACCTTTAAGCCTGGTCCTTTCCTTCTTCCTTGGCTGGCTCCTTAGCCGCAAAGTAAAGCTCCTGGGCTTCTGGCGTACCGTATTCTATATGCCCTACATCACTTCCGGCGTTGCGGTAACGATCCTCTGGGGTTGGATCTTTAACGGTACTTACGGCATCATCAACTACGTCCTTTCCCTGTTCGGTATTACGGGTCCCAACTGGCTGGGCGACAAGCGTCTGGCGCTGGGCTGTATCGTAGTCATGTGCCTGTGGTCACTGGGTAACCAGATTCTGATCATGCTGGCCGGTATCCAGGATATCCCGGACTCTTATTACGAGAGCGCCCAGATCGACGGTGCCAGCACAATCAGACAGGTGTTTGCGATCACCCTGCCGCTGTCCACGCCAACCATCTTCTTCAATCTGGTCATCGGTGTGATCTCGGCTTTCCAGCTGTTCAACCAGCCGTATATCCTGACCAACGGCGGCCCTGTTGACTCTACCCTGACCGTAGCCATGGTAATCTTCCGCAATGCCTTCCAGTACGGTAAGATGGGTTACGCATCCTGCATCGCATGGTGCCTGTTCATCGTGATCATGATCTTCACCGGCATCATCAACGCTACGCAGAAGAAGTGGGTATTCTACGATAACTAAGCCGCAATCTGAAAGGAATACAAGCGCAGTCTCAACAGGTTGAGACAATAGCAGCGCAGAAAAGGAGTATAGATATGAATAAACGTCAAATGTCCAAGACAACTGCCAGACGAATCAGTATGACAATCACTTACCTTATTCTGATCGCCTGTGCAGTGGTATGTATTTTCCCGTTTTTCTGGATGCTGACCACCGCATTTAAATCTACGGCGGAGGCCTATTCTTTTCCCCCTACTTTCATCCCGAAAAGATGGCTGCTCTCCAATTTCAGCAACGGCCTCCAGGTGGCTGATTTCGGACTGTTCACGAAAAATACCGTCTTTCTTGTCCTGATCAACACGATTGCAACCGTGTTCTCTTCCGCAGTGGTAGCTTACGGTTTTGCCAAATTCCCGGCCACCGGATCCAAGTTCTGGTATACCTGCCTGATGGCGACCATGATGCTGCCTACCCAGGTAACGCTGATTCCCCAGTACCTGTTGTACTTCAAGATGGGGATGGTGGATACCTACTGGCCCCTGATCATTCCTTCCGTATTGGGCGGCGGCGCCTACAATATCTTCCTCTACCGGCAGTTTTTCCTCTCTCTGCCGCAGGAGCTGAACGAGGCCGCCACCATAGACGGAGCCAATTCTTTCCAGACTTTCATCCACATCATGCTGCCGGCCGTAAAACCCGTCTCCATGTGCGTGGGCGTTATGTCGCTGGTGTTTAACTGGAATGATTTCTATCAGCCGTTGATCTACCTGAATTCCACGAAGAAATTCACGGTGGCTATCGGCCTGCAGTTCCTGAATTCTTCCATGGGTACTACCAAGATCGGCCAGATGATGGCCGTGTCCCTGACCATGACGATCCCTGTTCTGGTGATCTTCTTTATCTGCCAGAAGTACTTCGTACAGGGTATTAAGATGCAGGGTATCAAAGGATAACGATATTACAGTCTATATAGAAAAAAACGGTGAGCTGCTCACCGTTTTTTTCTATGTCGGCTTCCCTTCCCGCCTGGATGACAGCAACGAATCCGAAGGCAATTTGTGCCTGTATCAATTATGGGAAAGCGTACCGTCCGAAAATGAATGAAAATTTTCCAATGTAACCTTACTTCGAGAAAATGCATATTGTCTAAAAAGTTCAGCGTATAATAGTTATAATGGATTGACCTGACTATTTAGAATTATTATAATATAACTACGGAAAAATGCATCATTTTACAAATTCCCGAAGTAAGGAGGAAGTAATGGAGACGATTAAGAGAGATTTATATTTGAATCGGCTGGTGGAACGCAGGGAAAATGGCTTAATCAAAGTAATTACCGGTATTAGACGGTGCGGAAAGTCTTATCTGCTGTTCAAACTATATTATCAGTATCTTCTGGACTCCGGCGTAGAGGAATCCAGAATCATCAGGATACCGTTAGATGATGATGATTACGGTGAATTGCATGACAGCAAACGGCTGAGCAGTTATATCAAAGAGCGTGTCACAGACGATGATATGTGGTATGTTTTTTTGGATGAAGTCCAGATGTGCAAGGGATTTGAATCAGTACTGAATGGTTTGAACAGGAGGGAGAATCTGGACATCTATGTAACAGGAAGCAATTCAAAATTCCTTTCCACTGATGTACTGACCGAATTTCGGGGCCGCGGAGATGAAATTCGGGTTTATCCGTTGTGTTTTTCGGAATATGTTACGGCATATTCAGGAGACAAATATGATGCGTGGATGGATTATTGTACCTATGGAGGGTTGCCGCTTATCCTGAGCAGAAAAACAGATGAATTAAAGTCGAAGTATCTGATTGATTTGTGCAGGGAATTATATTTGAAGGATATTGAAGAGCGCCACGGGCTGCGTGGAGACAACTGTATGGCAACACTGGTAAATATCCTTGCATCGGCAATGGGATCATTGACCAATCCGACGAAACTGGCGAATACTTTTGGCAGCAACGGGATCAATGTCAGCGACAAAACCATAGGAGTTTATATCGGATATCTGTTAGATGCTTTTTTTATCAGCAAAGCCGAACGATATGACATTAAGGGAAAAAAATATATCGCTTCCCCCTTCAAATATTACTTCACGGATGTGGGACTGCGCAATGCTCAGCTTAACTTCAGACAGCAGGAAGAAAACCATATTATGGAGAACATTATATACAACGAACTGCTGATTAGAGGTTTTAATGTGGATGTCGGCGTTGTGGAACATTCCGAGCGCAATGAGAATGGAAAAGTAGTGCGCAGGAGGTTGGAGGTGGATTTTGTCTGCAACCGTGGCAATCAGAGATATTATATTCAATCTGCCTTTGCGATTCCGGACAGCAGCAAAATGCAGCAGGAGCAGAAGTCATTGGTGCATATTGGCGATTCTTTTAAGAAAATTATCGTGGTCAGGGACAGGATCAAATTATGGCGAAATGAGGAGGGAATTGTGGTTATGGGGATTATGGATTTCCTCTTGAACCCCAATAGCCTGGAACTGTAATTTCCAGATACAAGCCGCCAACTATTGGCAGTAGTTGGCGGCTGTCTGGAAATATTCCTGTAT
>VSOD01000438.1 GCA_009774655.1 Lachnospiraceae bacterium | reverse complement strand
TTCAAGGACTGGCCGGAGATGGCGGAGAATGTGATTCCTTACATAGGCGGCGAAGAAGAAAAGAGCGAGAAAGAGCCGCTGCGGATCTGGGGTAAGGTGGAAAACGGCGAGATCGTTCCGGCTACAAGCCCGGTGATCACCTGCCAGTGTATCCGTGTGCCGGTGCTTAACGGCCATACGGCGGCTGTATTTGTGAAGTTTAAGAAGAATCCGACGAAGGAACAGCTGATCGAGAAGCTGGTGAACTTTAAGGGGCTTCCGCAGGAGCTTGGGCTGCCCAGCGCACCGAAGCAGTTTATCCAGGTGATGGAGGAAGACAACCGGCCGCAGGTCAAGCTGGATGTGGACTTCGAGAACGGTATGGGAATCAGCATCGGACGGATCAGGGAAGACAGCGTATACGACTGGAAATTTATCGGCCTTTCCCACAACACGGTGCGCGGTGCGGCAGGCGGCGCGGTGCTCTGTGCGGAGACTTTGAAGGCACAGGGATATATCACGAAGAAATAAAGATAATACGATAAAGATTTATAAAGCTGTGAGGACATTATGCTGCTTGGCAGGAAAGCGGAATTAAGACATCTGAATAATTATTACGACAGGGAAGGCAGCCAGATCGTAGTTGTCTACGGACAGCGGCATGTAGGAAAGACCACGCTTGTGAGGGAGTTCATGGCAGAAAGGCCGGGATATTATTATCTGGCCAGAGCCTGTTCCGAGAGAGAGCAGGTCTGCCAGTGGGGCATGCAGATGAGCCGTGACGGCTATGAGATGGAGGCGTTTCCTGCTTTTCGTGATATTCTGATCAGGATTACCAGCCGGGAAGAGGGCAAGAAGGTGATCGTGATCGACGAGTTTCAGAATATTGTCAAGACCAGCGGAGAGTTCATGAAAGAACTGGTTTCTTTTATGCACAGCCACTGGAACCGTGACGAGGTGATGATCATTCTGTGCAGTTCTGCCATTGGCTGGGTGGAGAACAGTATGGTAACACGGATCGGGGAAGCGGCCTATGAGCTGTCCGGTTTTCTGAAGATACGGGAGATGCCTTTCGGGGATCTTGTAGAGCGGTTTCCGAATTTCCGTATCGAAGAGTGTGTGGAGGCATATGCGATCCTGGGCGGGTATCCGGGGCTGTGGAACCAGTTTGATGACAGGCTGACGATCCAGCAGAATATATGCCGTCACATACTGGACCGGAACTGTTTTCTCTTCGAAGAAGGGGAGCGTATCCTGATGGACCAGCTGCGGGAGCCGGGGGTCTACAATACGATCGTGGCTTCCATTGCGGACGGCAGCCATAAGTTGAACAACCTGTACCTGCACACGGATTTTTCACGGGCCAAGATCAGTGTTTATCTGAAAAATCTGATCGAACTGGAGCTGGTGGAGAAGGTCTTTTCCTACGACACGGCAGGAAAGGATAACGTACAGAAAGGGATTTACCGGATCAGCCACCCGCTTGTGCATTTTTATTATACGCATATGTACCCTTACCGGAGTGAGCTGGAAATGCTGTCCGTGGGGGAATTCTATAATCATTATATCATGCCGGAGTTTCGCAGATATGTGAACGGATACTTTAAGCAGGTCTGCAGGCAGCATCTTAGCAGATTAAATGACAGGAAGCGGCTGCCGATCAGGCTGGAGATGGTGGGCGAATGGGTCGGCAAGGCCGGAGAACTGGACATCATCGCGCAGGATGTCCAGGAACATACGCTGATCGGGTTGTGCAACTGGGAGCGGCCTACCACCTATGAGGATTACGAGGCGCTTCTTGGCTGTGCTAAGAAGGCGAAGATCAGTGCGGACTATGTCTATATGTATTCGGCGTTTCGTTTTGATGAGCGGTTGAATCTGGAGACGAAGGTCAGAAGTAATCTGAAGCTGATACAGATTTCGGATTTTTAGGAATTACCGGGAAATCAAGGGAACAGACAGTTTCCCGGCAGTTTATAATGGGGAGTTTATGGGAAAAAGTGTTTTTATTGCGGAGAAACCCAGTGTGGCCAGGGAGTTTGCGAAGGCCTTAAAATACAATATGAAGAGCCGTGACGGTTACATGGAATCCGAGGAGGCAATCGTGACCTGGTGCGTGGGACATCTGGTAACCATGAGTTATCCGGAGGCTTATGATGAGAAATACAGGCGCTGGTCGCTGCAGACCATTCCGTTTATTCCGGAACATTTTAAATATGAAGTGATCGACAGCGTTAAGAAACAGTTTCAGATCGTGAGCGGGCTGCTGAACAGGAGCGACGTGGATACCATCTATGTCTGTACCGATTCGGGACGGGAAGGAGAGTATATCTACCGTCTTGTGGAGCAGCAGGCCGGTGTGCACGGCAAGATGCGAAAAAGAGTCTGGATCGATTCTCAGACGGAAGAAGAGATTCTGCGCGGCATTCGGGAAGCCAGAGATCTGTCGGCCTATGACAACCTGTCCAATGCCGCTTATCTGCGTGCCAAGGAAGATTATCTGATGGGCATCAATTTTTCCAGAGTATTGACATTGAAATACAGCAGTCCCATCAAGTCTTATCTGAAAGCGGACAAGGCCGTGGTCTCTGTGGGCCGTGTGATGACCTGCGTGCTGGGCATGGTGGTGAACCGGGAACGGGAGATAAGAGATTTCGTGAAGATTCCTTTTTACCGGGTGCTGGCACAGGTAGAGGTGCAGGGTAGAGCGTGCAGCTGCGAGTGGAAGGCTGTGGAGGGCTCGAAATACTATCAGTCACCGCTGCTCTATAAGGATAACGGTTTTCTGGAGGAAAAAGATGCGGATGCCTTTATCGGTTATCTGCAGGAGGAGCCGGTGGGCGTTCCGGTGGTGGAGAAGCTGGAAAAAAAGAAGGAGACCAGGAATCCGCCGCTTCTGTACAATCTGGCGGAACTGCAAAACGACTGCTCCAAACTTTTTAAGATCAGTCCCGATGAAACGCTGCGGATCGCGCAGGAGCTTTACGAGAAGAAGATGACGACTTATCCCAGAACGGATGCCAGAGTGCTCTCCACGGCAGTGGCGAAGGAGATTCATAAGAACATCGGCGGTCTGCGCGGTTACGGGATGGCGGCGCCTTTTGCGGAAGAAATTCTAAGCGGCGGCAGTTATAAGAACATCGGCAGGACACGATATGTAAACGACAAACAGATTACAGATCACTATGCGATCATCCCTACCGGTCAGGGACTGGGGAATTTAAATGGGTTACATCCCACTTCGGCCCGGGTGTATGAGATCATTGTCAGGCGTTTCCTGAGTATCTTTTATCCCGCCGCGGTGTATCAGAAAGTCAGCATCGGTGTCAAAATGAAAGGGGAATTGTTCTCGACCAGCTTTAAAGTGCTGGCAGAGCCCGGTTATTTGAAAGTCAGCCAGTATTCTTTTTCCAGAAAAAAGGCCGACGAGGAGGGCGACGAAAAGAAGGAGGAGAAGGAAGAACAGGAGACTGCCTGTGACGCCTCCTTTATGGAAAACCTGAAGGCCTTGAAAAAAGGGACGCAGCTGCCTCTGCAGGGACTTGAGAAGAAAGAAGGCGAGACTTCCCCGCCCAAGCGGTACAATTCCGGTACGATGATACTGACCATGGAGAATGCGGGGCAGTTTATCTAGGACGAAGAACTGCGGGCCCAGATCAAGGGC
>VSOD01000437.1 GCA_009774655.1 Lachnospiraceae bacterium | reverse complement strand
GTTAATCTGTTTACAAGGCCCAGAAGATTCGGTAAAAGTCTAAATATGGATATGCTGAAATCTTTCTTTGAGATTGGCGGGGATGCTGCGCTGTTTGACGGACTGCAGATCTCCCGGGACGTGGAGTTGTGCCAGCAGTATATGGGAAAATATCCGGTCCTGTTCTTAAGTTTAAAGGATGTGGAGGGCGGTGCTCTTAATACTGCATATGACAATCTGGGTATTCTGATCAGTGAAGAAGCTGCCCGGTTTGATTTTCTTCTGGAAAGTGAGAGGCTGACGAAAGAAGATAAGGCCAAGCTGCTGCGGCTGATAGAAGGCGGTTTTGAGAAAAAAGCCACCTTATACAGCAGTCTGAAGATCTTGACGCGGCTGCTTCACAGACATTATGCGATGCCGGTGATCGTGTTGATTGATGAGTATGACGTGCCGTTGGATAAGGCGTATCAGGATGGGTATTATCCGCAGATGGTCTCTTTGATCCGCTCCCTGTTCAGCCAGGTTCTGAAGACGAATCCGGATCTGTATTTTGCAGTGGTCACCGGATGTCTTCGGATTGCGAAGGAGAGCATTTTTACCGGTCTGAATCATTTCAAGATCCGCACAATTTCAGATATCGACTGTGCGGAGTATTTTGGCTTTACGGATGATGAAGTGAGGAAAATGCTGGAATATTACGGCGTGGAGGAGAGGATTTCAGATATTAAAGAGTGGTATGCCGGCTATCGTTTTGGTACAACAGATGTGTACTGCCCCTGGGATGTCATTAACCAATGTGATAAATTCAGGGCAGATAAGAATGCACGTATGGAGTCCCACTGGGAAAACAGCAGCAGCAATGCCATCATTCAGAATATCATCGAAGATGCGACAGAGGCAACAAAAGCGGAGATAGAGGCGCTGATCTCTGGGGAGTGTGTGGAGAAGGAACTGGTCCCTGAACTGACATATACAGATCTTGACAGCAGGGATATTGATGTGCGGCAGACCTATTTGTGGAGTGTGCTTTTTGCGACAGGATATTTGACAGATGCCGGGGCGCCGGAGGGAGAGCGGCATAAACTTGTCATTCCCAACAGAGAGGTGCTGGGTATTTATGAAAAGAAGATCCGTTCATGGTTCAGGGTGAAAGTGACCAGTGACGGGGAAAACTGGAAAAGATTTTGCAATGCGGTCAGACAGGGCGACGGGGCAGAACTGGAGACTGTCTTTGACCGGTTTATGAAGGAATCCATCAGTATCCGGGATACCTGTACGAAAAAGGAGATGAAGGAAAATTTCTATCACGGCATGTTGTTGGGGTTATTGAAGGCGGAGGGGAATTTTATCGTCAAGTCCAATGCGGAATCCGGCATCGGGTATACGGATATTATGGTGGTTGTTCCGGGAGAAAAGACAGGCTGTATTATAGAAGTAAAGTATGCTGAAAACGGTGCATTCGATGCGGCATGTCTGGAGGCCATGAAACAGGTGGAAAATGCCGCGTACACGGAAGCATTGAAGATGGAAGGAATGGAGAGGATCCATAAATTTGGAATTGCCTGTTATAAGAAAAGCTGCAGGGTAATGTACTGTACAGAGGAGTAGATTCTGTATGAAAATATCCCGCTCCAGGCCGGTGTTTCTTTGCCTGGGGCGGGGTTTGTCTATGTAGTCGTTATTTGACAGGATGCCGTATCACGGTCCGCAGCTTCTCTTCGGCGGCCCTTCTGGGGTCGTTCAAATGCCATGGTGGACTTTCCTCTATTTTCCTTTCAGATTGTTGACACGTTCCTGGATGGTAGCCTCGAATTGCTGTTCGGAAAGGGCGGGGTCTTTTGTGCCGCGCCAGATGTCGCAGGGCAGGCTGTTACAGGACAGACAGGTGGCGAATTTATGCTTCTGTACACAGCAGCTGTAAATGGGGCAGGCTTTGCCTGCCGGTGCATGGAAGACTTTACCGTTTGCGGCGTTGCAGCCCTGACACATGGAGCCGAAACAGCTGCATGCACTGCAGTCAGAACCACAGCAGCTTAAGCCCAGGATTTCCCGCTGTTTCTTTCCGCTGAAACTTTTGAGAACAAGGTGGTAGGACTTGTCCAGCAGATCTTTTAACAGATCGTCGGGAACTTCGCCGTCCGGCTTCACAGAGTTCCAGTGCTGTTTATTCATATAATAGCCGGGCAGGATGTCTTCGAACTGCTGCCGCAGGAAATTTCCTTCTTCGGGTTCCAGCTTCAGGGTGATATAGTATGGTTTGTCGTCCGAATCTAGGCAGACAGCGGCAAACATTTTGCCGCCGATATGATAGCGGATCCAGTTCCAGTCGCTTTGCAGGTCTTTGGTAACACTTCGCTTGTTCAGCAGATATTCGTCAATCCATTGGTATTTCATAGAGACTGCTCCTTTGTAAGTGTTTTATTCCCGCGATGCAACGAGCCAGGTAGCCATGCCTGCATGGATATTTGGCGACTGTCGCGGGGTCTTTGACTTTACAGGAATCTTAGCATACTAAACATGACAACTGTGTGTCGTGTTGCCGATATTTCCCTGCAAAAGATCTTCCAGTGTAATGTGGTAAAAGAAATCATGCACCATCCTGTCAAATTGTTTCCACATGGGCAGCGTCATACAGGTGTCCGCTTTCTCACAGATTTCCGCGTCGGCCTGCAGGCAGGCGGTGATGGCGAGGGAACCTTCTGTCAGTTCGAGGATTTCGCCGACGGTGTATTCCTGTGGGGCGCGTGTGAGCCTGTAGCCGCCGCCCTTGCCGCGAAGACCCTTGAGCAGCTTCTCCCGGACAAGGACCTTTAAGATGATCTCCAGATATTTCTTGGAGATTCCCTGTCGGGTGGCAATTTCGTCTAACGGTGTATAATGGTCCGGATCCTGCTGTGCGAGGTCGAGCATCACACGCAGGGCGTATCTTCCTTTGGTTGAGATCATGGTAAGCCTCATTTCTGTTTCTGTACATGCATGGTTTATAAGTGGTCATTGTGCAGCTGCGTTTTTATGCGGCAAAGGTCCAAGCCAGGGCTAAGCTGTTCATGTGTTCCGTCCTGCACTATTTTTCCGTTCTTCATGACCAGTACCCGGTCCGCCAATTTTGCAAGGGCCATCCTGTGTGTCACGATGATCGCTGTTTTTTCACGGGAATACTCATAAATTTTCTCAAACAGCCTTGATTCCTCCACAGGATCTATGGCCGAAGTCGGCTTTTTTGACTGCTAATTGTTCCTTTCATTACGCGATAGAATAATAGGTATATATTTTTCTGCTAATCTCCGTGTTATATCTTCACTTTTTTTGATTAATTCTGCCTGTCTGATCCCCCATTCAGCAGCAGCCTTATTATCTTCTAATTTCTCACTCAAAATAGCTTTCTTTGCCATATTAACACCTCCTAACGATCTTCGTATACAATATTCGCTTCGTAACAATTGTTTCTCTGATAATGTATAGGATATTATCATTATATCTTTTAAGCTGACCCTCTTCAACACTATATCTATGCATATCATTCATCTCGCAATATAAAAGCTCATGCTGATAAACATTATTTCCTATTATTGGCAAAAGGTTAGTATATTAATACGCCCATAAACCTATTGACAAAGTAGGTTTAATAAGATATCCTATGAGAGACAGAGACAGAGACAGAGACA
>VSOD01000436.1 GCA_009774655.1 Lachnospiraceae bacterium | reverse complement strand
TAGGCGCGGCGGCGGAGCCGGTTACGCGGGAGTACACCGTCTGATACCGCTCCCGGTCCTGGAGCTCCGCCTTGATATAGGGCGGCAGCGGCATCTCCCCCAGACGGTCAAGCACCTCTTCGAAGATTCCTTCATAGGAAAAGCGTATAAGCCGGTTTCCATCCTCCACCACATCCAGCACCTCGGCCTGCAGACAGCCGTCGCCAAAAAGGATCCGCGTGCCCGGTTTCGCCTTCCTGCCCGGCTTTACCAGCGTCTCCCATACGTCATCTCCCTTTCTTTTCAAAAGGAGGACTTCTATGGCGCCGCCGGTGTTTTCTCTCCTTCCGGACAGACGTGCCGGCAGCACCTTTGTGTTATTTAAGACCAGGCAGTCACCCGGTCTCAAATAATCGACGATCTCTTTGAAAATATGATGTTCGATCCTGCCGTCAGTCTTATCAAGCATCAGCATCCTGGAACCGGAACGATCCGCAAGCGGATCCTGCGCGATCAGCTCTTCCGGCAGTTCAAAATAAAAATCCGATTTTAACAATTCTTCCATATCTGTCCCCGTACTTGTCGCATTCCTGTCTGCGCGTCTGCCTGTTACAGAGCCGCATTCTCGAGGAATGCCACATAGCCGCGCTTCGTCTCATAGACGTCCGCCTTGCTGGTTGCCTCCCAGGGTGCGTGCATATTCAGCACCGCCACGCCGCAGTCGATCACATTCATGCCGTACAGCGCAAGGATATAAGCGATGGTGCCGCCGCCGCCCAGATCCACCCTGCCAAGCTCTGCGGTCTGGAAATTAACGTCTTCTTTCTCGAAGATGCCTCTGATATGTCCCAGATATTCCGCATTGGCATCGTTGGAGCCGGATTTGCCTCTGGAACCTGTAAATTTGTTGAATACCATACCGTTGCCCAGATAAGCCACATTTTTCTTATCGAAGCTGGCTGCATAAGAGGGATCGTAAGCACTGCTCACGTCGGAGGACAACATGCAGGAGCGTGCCAGGCATCTGCGCACATTCAGCTCACTGTACTCACCTGTCAGATTCATCACCTCTGCCACCGCATTCTCAAAGAATCTGGACTGCATACCCGTAGCACCCACGCTGCCGATCTCTTCCTTATCCACCAGAATGCAGCAGGCCGTGCGTGCCGTCTGTCCGATCTCCAGCATCGCCTTTAAGGAAGTAAAAGCACATACTCTGTCATCCTGTCCGTATGCCAGGATCATGCTGCGGTCAAAGCCCGCCTCACGCGCCCTGCCTGCCGGAACCACCTCAAGCTCTGCAGAGATAAAGTCTTCTTCCTCGATCCCGTAAGACTTCTGCAGGATATCGAGAATCCCTTTCTTCACGGCATCCTTCTCTGCGGCTTTTTCGTCCTTTTCACCCTTCTCTTCGTTCTTTCCGTCCGCCTCTTTTTTCTCGATCACAAGCGGCCTGTTGCCGACGATGATGTCAAGGGCCTCTCCCTCGATCACCTTGTTGGCCTTCTTCTCCAGCTGTTCCTGTGCCAGATGGATCAGCAGATCCGACACGAAGAAAACCGGATCCTCGTCTTTCTCACCAACGCTGACTTCCACGGTCGTGCCGTCCTTCTTCACCACCACGCCATGGATGGCAAGGGGAATAGTCACCCACTGGTATTTCTTCACACCGCCGTAATAGTGCGTATCCAGATAAGCGAAGCCGCCGTCCTCATAGAGCGGATTCTGCTTGATATCCAGTCTCGGGGAGTCGATATGGGCGCCGAGAATGTTGATGCCGTCCGCCATCTTATCCGTTCCGATCTGGAACAGGACGATAGACTTATTCATCCATACGGAGTAGACACGATCTCCCGCCTGCAGCTTATCGCCGGATTCCATCACCGCCTCCAGCTCCCTGTATCCTTTCTCTTCGATCAGATTCACGATCTGGTCGATGCACTCACGCTCCGTCTTGCCGTTGTTCAAAAATTCCATATATTCCTGTGACAAAACATCCACATCCTGTAACTGCGCCTCACTGTAGCGCTCCCATGTATTCCTGTATTCCATATCCTCATTCCAACCTTTCTTTTTCCTGATACGCTTTCTTATTCCCGATGCGCTTTCTTATCCTGATGCGCTTTCTTATCCTGATGCGTCTTCCCTGTCCGCAGGCGTATGATCCTGCCGGCGGCTTTGACGCGAAGATCTCTTCTTTTCCTCAGCTTCTCAACTCAATACCCATGCCTTCGAGGCCGTTTAAGATCTTCTTCATGGCTGCCGTGATATCCGCTTCCTCCAGCGTCCTGTCCTTGGCCCGGAAGGTGATGGAGTAAGCCACCGACTTATAACCGGCCTTGATCTGGTCTCCCTCATAGATATCAAACAGCTGATAATCCTCTAAGATCTTACCGCCCCGCTGTGCGATCACATCCTCGATCTGCCCAACCATAATCTCCTTCGGCACCACCATACTGATATCCCGCATCACTGCCGGGTATTTGACGATTCCCTCATACTTACGGTCAAAGGTTGCATGAGGCATCACGGACGGCATATCCAGAACCGCCACATAAGCTCTCGTCTTCATATCATAGTTATCGCATACTTCCGGATGCACTTCACCCAGATATCCCAGCACACAGCCTTTATAAACCACATTCGCCTGTCTGCCCGGATGCAGGAAATTCCTGCCGGCGTTGGGATCATAGGTGAGCTTCCCGCACAGGCCGATGCTGTCGAAGAACTCCTCGATGACGCCTTTCATCGTAAAGAAATCACCGTCGCCGTACATACCGAGTGTAAACTGCATCCGCTCGTCGGGCAGTTCCGTCAGCGGCAGCGCCTTCGGCACGTAAATATTACCCAGCTCATAAAGACGCACATTCTTGTTTCTTCTATTATAATTGGTCGCCAGACTGGTCAGCATACCATGTAAAGACAGCGTTCTCATAACAGAGAAATCCTCTCCCAGCGGGTTGGCGATGCCGATAGCCGCTCTCGCCGGATCATCCTGGTCAAGCAAAAGCCTGTCGAACACTTTCGGACTCTCGAAAGAATAACACATGCCCTGTGAAAATCCGCAGTACTCCGCGATATCTCTCGCCTTCTGTTCGATGCGCAGTTTGAAGGGCAGCTTACCCGTCGTCGCCTCACCGGTCGGCAGTGTCAGCGGAATCTTGTCATAACCGTAGAAACGGGCCACCTCTTCCGCGATATCACATCTGTGCAGCAGATCCTGACGGAAGGTCGGTATCGTCAGCGTACCGGCAGTCTGGTCGTAACGCACTTCGATCCTCTGGAAGATCTCCAGCATTTCCTCTGTTGAAACTTCTGTTCCCAGCAGTTTGTTGTACTGGTCGGGTTCAAAAGGAAGCACCACTTCTTCTTTCATCTCGCCGCAGACATCCACCATGCCGTCCACGACTTCACCGCATCCCAGCTCTTCGATCAGCTGACAGGCACGATTGATCGCCGCCTCCGCATTATGGGGATCAAGTCCCTTCTCGAACTTGCCGGAAGCATCGGTCCGCAGGCCCACACGTTTGGCCGATTTACGGATGTTGGCACCGTTAAAAGATGCCGCCTCGAAGAGCACTGTCTTCACCTCGTCCGTGATCATGGAATTCTCACCGCCCATGATCCCCGCAATGCCTACTTCCTTCTCGGCATCACAGATCATCAACAC
>VSOD01000435.1 GCA_009774655.1 Lachnospiraceae bacterium | reverse complement strand
GGAGATAAATTAGCAATAGATGTCATTGCATTGTCAGCGGTACACATAGAATTTCTAGCCTCGTATCCGTCGGCATAACAATCAAAGTCATAAAATCCGACAGAAGTGTCTGTATTTCCTATATTTTCAAATTCGAATTCAAAATAGATGAGCTTATTATTTTCGCCAGCTTCTATAAACATATTATCGTCTATATAGTCGCCGCATGAAAGATATGATAATCTGATTTTTTTGGTCTCAAGTACGTCACCAACGTAAAAAATGTTGCTTGTTTTGTCGTTATTTTTGTCTGAAGTTTCTATCTTTTCTTCCTTTATTTCTTCGGGACTTTCTTCTTTAGTTATTACATTATTGTTTTCTTCTTGCTGTTGAGTTTCTACATTTCTGTTTTCTTCATTCATGTCTTCTGCCGGTTTAATATATCTATTTGCATTGGATGTCTCTAAGTGAATCATTTCCGTGTCTATAAAATCATCCCACGAGTCATCATTGAATATATGGAAAGAGACGTCAATATATGCTATATCCTCTATACCACATTCTTCAAGAGAACTATTGTCTATAGTAAGTGAGTCATTCGTTTTCTTTCCAGAAGATACTTCTGCGGACATTAATGTATCTACCATATATCCATTTACAGAAACATTCCTGGCTTGCACAGTAAGGTTCTTTTCTGTATTATTTTCAATCAGAAACTTAATCTCCGGCCCAATAAATGAACTGTTAGAGTCTATGCCAGTTGCAGTTATTATTATGTCGCCTTGGCTAAAGACAACCTGTCTCTCAATAGTAGTTTCCAATGTTGTTTCATTTTTTGATGGAACGTGTGCTGCATCGAAATCTTCTTGATTAGACTCTGGTTTGCTTTCTGTTATCACATCCTGATACACCGGTACTTCCTTCTCTATATACACCTCTTTTGGCTTACTGGATGCGATCGCAATAGCCATAAATGATGTAAGAAGTCCCATTAATGATATAAGCATAGCGGAAATGCTTAAAGCTGTGCTTTTAGACGATTTTTGATATTGCGGCTTTCTTTCCCGGTCATCGAAGTATTGAGGTTCTGACCGATGTTCTGGTTTGGGATTGTTGCTTTTATAAAATTGCGAATATCTTTCACTTTTCTTTAGGAGCGTTGAGCCGCAGTTCGGGCATTTACTTATCCTATCAGAAACAGTTTTTCCACATTCTGGACAGGTTATCATTGGCATATAAATTCCTCTTTCATTATTGCGTGTGTGCTTTGGTTTCTATTTCCTGCACACTTTCTCTTTCAAAATCATCTTCCCTAATGTGCTTAAGGGCGTGATAATAAGATTTTAACTGGCTATCTCTTGAAAGCCTTGAATTCAAAAAAATGGTGTAAGAATCATCATTATTTTTTACTAACTGTTCCGGAATTTTGGTATCCATATCCAAGATCTGTACGTAGATATCTTCCATAATATAATCACCCTTTTGTAGTATACTAAATATTACGTCCTATAAATTGGACAAAACAAAAAATCAGAAGATTATATCTATTGTCCGTTCTCTTGGTTGTACAGATTTTTCATGAATTCCATATGTGCTTTGAATCGTTCAGGTGGCATATTTCGCTTCATATCAAAGAGAGAGCGCATATCTGCATCTTCGAACATTTCTTGGGCTAGTCTGGCGGTCTCTTCATTTGTGTAATAATCAGATTTAGGAATAAATGTGGTTTTATTTGTTCTACCTAAAAGATAATCGGTATCTACGTTGAAGAAATCCGCAATTATTTCTAAAGTTTCAAAATCAGGTTCTCGGGCCCCTGTTTCGTACATACCAATTCTACTTCTTGAAATTCCAAGGATGTCAGCGAGTTCTGCCTGTGTATATCCAAGCGACATTCTTAGCTTTTTAAAAACATTTTGAAAATCTCCCATGGTGTTTCCTCCGTATGCATAGAATATCACGAATTGTGAAAAAAGTAAACAACTTTTTGTCACGAAACGTGTTGACAGATGAATGCGGTTGGTATATTATGAAGATGTCACATAAAGTGACAAGGAGGTGATAGAGTGAAGGGGTATGGAAAAATTTTAAAAGAACTTCGCGGGAATATACCACGAGAAACTGTAGCGTCTGCAGTGAATGTTAGTGTTTCCGCGATTGCTATGTACGAAAATGAAGAACGCTCACCAAGAGATGAAATTAAACTTAGGCTTGCTGATTTTTTTGGTGAATCCGTTCAGAATATTTTTTTTACCCAAAATGTCACGAAATGAGACAAATGAGAGGAGGTGAGGAAGTGGACGGCAAAGAAGAAAAAGAATAGCTCCAAAGGATAGCTGAGTCTTTGGAGCGGATTGCAACAAGCCTCGAGGTGCTGGCAAGGTGCGGAAAAGCAATGAAAAGAACAATACGAGAAGTCGGGAAGAACCCATTTAACTGTTAAGCCAATTATGGTATTGCTCAATCAGTTTCATGAATCCAACTTCAACCCATGCACGGCGGAAAAACTCGTGTTCTTCGAGAGGATCTTTAATATTTGCTTTTACGGGTTGATCAACGACAGCACCGATATTGTCATCCGGGAGGGTGAAGGGTTCGCCACACTCGCACGTGGCAACCGGTATCAGGATAACATTCTCGCATATGATGATCGCGAGGTAGAGAGCTTCACATGGCAGGATAACAACCAGATCTTCATTGACGTGAAAGTGTAAGGCGATTGGATGAACCTGAAATAGCAGGAAAGTTGTACAACCAGTGCTACATAAATTAGGAACAAAGGAGGTGGGGCAAGTGGATGAGCGGACAAGAGAGAGATTTACAGATAAGGTGTACAACACGCTGATCATGCTTTTCTCAAAACAGGAAGAAGCAGTAACGGAATATGAGCTCCGCGCAAAAAAGGAACCTGATACAAAAGAACCGGCATAAGCCGGATACCGG
Organism: Lachnospiraceae bacterium; assembly: GCA_009774655.1. Lineage (GTDB taxonomy): Bacteria > Bacillota > Clostridia > Lachnospirales > Lachnospiraceae > UBA3282. The sequence continues at coordinate 744 of VSOD01000435.1, read as the reverse complement.
TGGACAAGCCGGAAAGGAGGGGCTTATGGAGTACAGGATCGAGTACGCAGGCGGGAGATGCCGGAACTTTGCCCACAACAGGAAAGACCTGCTGGAATGGCTGAAAGTCCTCAAAAACGAGGAGATCTCAGATATCAGAAAGATACATAAGAACGGGTTTACAGAGACCGTCATGGAGAAGTACGAGAAGTATATCGCGAAGAAAGGCAGCCCTGTAGCCGGATAGGAGGAAAGAGCATTGAGAAAGAAACTCGCAGCACTGCTGCTGGCCGCAATGATCGCGGCAAAAGAGATGACCGTGTGGGCGGCACCGATCGACGTGCCGGCAGACGTCAGACAGATATCCATCGAGCTGGGCACGCTGTACGGCATATGTCCGGAGGTGATCCAGTCCACGTGCTTTAAAGAGAGCAGCTTTGATCCGCGGGCCGAGAACGGCAGCCATATCGGGATCATGCAGGTCAATCCCGCATGGCACGCAGACCGGATGACCCGGCTGGGCGTGACAGACTTGTACGATACCAGGAGCTGCATGCTGGTCGGGGTGGATTACCTGCACGAACTGATCCAGCAGTATGAGGATGTCAGTGTGGCGCTGATGAAGTATAACGGCGATTCCCGCGCTGAGGGGCTGCTGGACGGCAGCGGGGATGTGTCGGAGTATGCAGACGAGATCCTGCGGATCTCCGCAGAGCTGGAGAGGGAGAACGGTAAATGAGCACAGCCCTCTTTATCACAGTCCTG
>VSOD01000434.1 GCA_009774655.1 Lachnospiraceae bacterium | reverse complement strand
GTATAGGTGGAGAAAAAGAGAACGGAAATGGCTAATTATGATTTAAAGAACGAGGTAAACGACAAATATTCTCTGCGCGGCAGGGTGTTCCAGAAGCTGCGGGAAGATATTCTGAGCGGGAAGTATAAGGAGCATGAGGAGCTTAAGGAGGTAGCAATCGGTGAAGAGCTGGGAGTCAGCCGCACGCCGGTCAGGGAGGCTTTCCGGCAGCTGGAGCTTGAGGGGCTTATTCAGATCGTTCCCAACAGGGGCGCTTATGTGACGGGGATCACCGCCAAGGATGTGAAGGATATCTACATGATCCGCTCTTTGCTGGAGGGGCTGTGCGCAAGACTGGCTGTGGAGAAGATGACAAAGGAACAGATGGAGGAGATGGAGGAGAATATCTATCTGGCGGATTTTCATGCGTCGAAAGGGCATATGGACCAGATGGCGGAGCTTGACAACCGTTTCCACGATATCCTCTATGAAGCCTGTGATTCCAAGATGCTGGAGCACACGCTGCGGGATTATCATCAGTATGTGCTGCGCGTCAGGCAGAAGACGCTCTCCACCAACACGAGAGGGCGGGCTTCCAACGAGGAACACCGCCAGATCATGGAGGCGATCAAGGAGAAGGATGCGGACAGGGCGCAGCAGCTGGCAAACCAGCATATCCTGAACGCCTATGATAATATGGTGAAAAACGGGCTGTACGAAATATACGGTGAGGAAGTACAGCATATCAAATAAGAAAGGAAGGACACTATGGAAAAAATCAAAATGACAACGCCTCTTGTGGAGATGGACGGCGACGAGATGACGAGGATCTTATGGAAAATGATCAAGGACGAGCTGCTGCTGCCGTATATCGATCTGAAGACAGAGTATTACGACCTGGGACTGGAGCACCGCAATGAGACGGATGACCAGGTGACGTTTGACAGCGCCGAGGCTACGAAGAAGTACGGTGTGGCGGTAAAATGTGCGACGATTACGCCCAATGCGGCCAGAATGACAGAATATAACCTGAAAGAGATGTGGAAAAGCCCCAACGGCACGATTCGGGCGGCTTTGGACGGCACGGTGTTCCGGGCGCCCATCGTTGTCAAGGGGATCGAGCCATGTGTGAGGAACTGGGAGAAGCCGATCACCCTGGCCCGTCACGCTTACGGGGATGTGTATAAGAATACGGAGATCAAGGTGCCCGGCCCCGGTAAGGCGGAGCTTGTCTTCACGGCGGAGGACGGCAGTGAGATACGGGAGACGATCCATAATTTCACCGGCTCCGGCATTCTGCAGGGAATCCACAACACGGACGAGTCCATCTCAAGTTTTGCGAAGGCATGTTTTAATTTCGCGCTGGATACGAAGCAGGATCTGTGGTTTGCGACGAAGGATACGATCTCCAAGAAATATGACCATAATTTCAAGGATATTTTCCAGGAGATCTATGATGCCGAATATAAGGAGAAGTTCGAGGCGGCCGGTATCGAATATTTCTATACCCTGATCGACGATGCGGTGGCCCGTGTGATGAAGGCAAAGGGCGGCTTTATCTGGGCCTGCAAGAACTATGACGGCGACGTGATGAGCGATATGGTCTCTTCGGCGTTTGGTTCTCTGGCGATGATGACTTCCGTGCTTGTGTCACCGGACGGCGTCTATGAGTACGAGGCGGCGCACGGCACGGTGCAGCGGCATTATTATAAGCATCTGCAGGGAGAGGAGACTTCCACCAATTCGGTGGCGACGATCTTCGCCTGGACGGGAGCGCTTAGAAAACGCGGCGAACTGGACGGCATCGGAGAACTTACAGTCTTCGCGGACAGGCTGGAGCAGGCGGTGATCAAGACGATCGAAGCGGGCAGGATGACGAAGGATCTGGCGCTGATCACTTCTTTGAAAGATGTGACGGTGTTAAGCAGCGAAGCCTTTATCAAGGCGGTGCGGCAGACTTTCGAATCTCTGGCATAAGGAGTACAGGAAAATGGGAACTGCTCTTATTCGGAGAGCAGTTCCCATTTTTCATAGAGATCGTTCAGTTTCGCTTCGTTTTCTTCTTTTTCCCGGTTGAGTTCCTGCAGTCTGACCACATCGGTACAGATCCCGGGGGAGGCCATGAGAAGGTCGATCTCGCTGTTTCTCGTCTCCAGCTGTTCGATGGCTTCTTCACATTTTCTCAGTTCATTTTCTTTTTTGCGCCGGGCGGCCTGTTGTTCTTTCCGGGCTTTCCAGTCCTGCTTCGTGTCGGAGGAAGACGTCGGCTGTGCGGCGCTGCCTGCGGCACCTGCAGCCGACAGGGAACCGGCATGCGGCCCGGCAGATGTTTTGGCCTGCGCGGCGGCATCGATCAGGGCCAGCTGTTCGTCCTTTTTCTCCAGATAGTATTCATAATTGCCCAGGTAGCTGGTGAGTACATGACGGTTTAAGTCCAGGATCCTGGAGGCCGTCTTGTTGATGAAATACCGGTCGTGGGACACGTACAAAACGGTGCCCGTGTAGGCGTTCAGGGCATCCTCGAGAATCTCCTTGGACATGATGTCCAGATGGTTGGTGGGCTCGTCAAGGATCAGGAAGTTGGCTTCCGAGAGCATCAGTTTGGCGAGGGACACCCGGCCCCGCTCGCCGCCGCTTAGGGTCCTGACCTGCTTGAATACGTCATCGCCGGTAAAAAGAAAGGCAGCCAGGGTATTGCGGATCTCGGTGTTGGTGAGAGACGGGTAATCGTCCGAAATCTCTTCAAAAAGCGTCTTCTCCATGTGCAGGACATGATGTTCCTGATCGTAGTAGCCGACGGCCACGTTGCTGCCGAGACGGATCTCACCGGTATCGGGCGCCGTCAGTTCGTTGATCAGCTTTAAGATAGTGGTCTTGCCGGTGCCGTTGTCGCCGATGATGGCCACATGTTCCCCTTTCTTGATATCGAAGCTAAGATGCTCAAAGAGCGTGAGAGAGCCGAAGGATTTCGACAGCTCTTCCACATGCAGGACATCGTTGCCGCTGGTGAATTTCGGTTCCAGTGTAAGATGCATGTCGGCGCGCACTTCCGTCGGTTTGTCCAGTACTTCGAGTTTATTAAGCATCTTTACCCGGCTCTCAGCCCGGCGGATCGACTTCTCGCGGTTAAAAGAGCGCAGCTTCTCGATGACTGCCTCCTGGTGTCTGATTTCCTGCTGTTGTTTCATATAGGCGCTGTACTCGGCTGCCCGCAGCGCTTCCTTCCTGGCGGCGTAATCGGAGTAGTTTCCGGTAAAGACAGTGGCCCTGGTGTTATCCAGCTCGATCACTTTATTGGCGATCCGGTCCAGAAAATAACGGTCATGGGATACGATGATCACGGCGCCCCTGTAGTTGAGCAGGTAGGTCTCCAGCCAGGTGATGGAGGACATGTCCAGATGGTTGGTCGGCTCGTCCAGTATGATCAGGTCTGGTTTGAGTAAAAGCAGCTTGCCCAGGGCAACCCGGGTCTTCTGGCCGCCGGAGAGGGTTGAGACACTGCGTCCGAATTCTTCTTCCTGGAAGCCGAGTCCTTTGAGAACGCCGGTTAGCTCGCTTCTGTACGCATAGCCGCCGCCTGTCTCGAAATCGTGGGTTAAGTTGGTGTAAGCGTTCATCAGCTGCTGTAAGGCGTCCCCGGAAGCGGTCTTCATCTGCAGTTCCACGGCGCGCATTTTCTGTTCCAGGTCGATCAGCTCC
>VSOD01000433.1 GCA_009774655.1 Lachnospiraceae bacterium | reverse complement strand
CGCAGCGCATGTGAAGAGGACGATATTAAGCTGGACGCACAGATCAATTTATGCGGCAATCTTCTCTTAAGCCCGGGCGAGATCTGTATCCTGTTCGGCAATCTTTTGGATAATGCCATGGAAGCGAATAAGCAGATAAACAGCACTGCAAAAAGACGGATCGATATCGTGGCGCATAAGAAGAACAATAGCTTTGTCATCAAAGTAGTCAATCCATATGAAAAACCGGTAAAATGGTCCGATGGCGGTATCGTGACAACGAAGCGGAATCAATATGAGCATGGTTTTGGCCTAAAAAATGTTGTGAGGATCGTTCATGAAAAGAAGGGGCAATACTCGATCAGGACAGAGCATGGTGACTTTCAGATCTGCATCCTGCTTCCGCTGGAGGAGGCGTAACGATAATTTTATTGGGATCAGGCAATGATAGAAATTAAGAAAGAGGAAAGTATCTGGAACATGAAAGCCAGATGCTTTTTCTTATATAAAATCTATTTGCGCCGGCCTGGTAACGTATATTTGCAATTATAAGGCAGAGTATGGTAAAATAGGTAAGATTTTATGTAACAGTCAGGACAGAGGCCGGACCGTTACGATTTTACAAGTGTTCAGGGAACAAAGGTGCCGGATAGCGGCGGAGAGGGCAGATAACCCTATGGTCAAGATATTTGAAAAGTTAATGGTCCTGCTTGACAGGCAGCAGAAGCGGAAGATGGTGCTGCTTGTCTTTTTGATGCTGATCGGCGCGGTGCTGGAGACGCTGGGGGTGTCCATGATCCTGCCGGTGATGAATGTGGTGCTGGAAGAGGATGCCATAGCGCAGCATGAGTATTTGCAGTTGATTTGCCGGATTTTTCATATAGACAACAGTAATGATCTGACGATACTTGTCATGATAGGGCTGGTCCTTGTCTTTATTGTCAAAAACATTTTCCTGTTTTTCCAGCAGAAGGTGCAGCTTAAGTTTGTTTATACGAACCAGTTTGCCACATCCAGAAGAATGATGATCAATTTCATGCAGCGTCCCTACGAGTATTATCTTAATGCGGACACGGCGGTGATCCAGCGCAATATCACCTCCGATGTGAATAACATGTACGGCCTGATTCTGGCGCTTTTGCAGCTGATCAGCGAGGGGATCGTGTTCGTCTGTCTGGCGGCGGTCAGCCTGGTGGCGGATGTGTGGATGAGCCTGACGGTGACGGCTCTTCTGGTGATCGCCCTTCTGGTGATCAAGTGTATCTTAAAACCGATCATGCGCAGGGCCGGCGAGGAGAATCAGGATTTCTACAGCGGGCTTTATAAGTGGATCGACCAGTCGGTGATGGGGATCAAGGAAATCAAGATTGCCCGCCGGGAACGCTACTTTATCAACGAATATTCCAAGTGCGGCGCCGGTTATGTGAGTGCGGTGCAGCGCTATAACCTGTATAATGCCACGCCGAGGCTGTTGATCGAGACGCTTGCCATCGCGGGTATGATCCTGTATCTGATGATACAGCTTTTGCAGGGAACAGCGGCAGCGGATATCGTTCCGCAGCTGGGGCTTCTGGCTGTGGCGGCCATGCGGCTGATCCCCTGTGCCAACAGGATCAACAACCATCTGACGTCTATTTCCTATTTCGAGCCGTTCTTTATGGGTGTCAGCGATAATCTGCAGGAAGAGATACGGGATGAAAATGTGGATTACAGCGCGGAGACCTATCTGCGGAAGGAAGAGGTGGAGAAGCTGCCTGTCAGGAAAGAGATCGTGCTGCAGGATATCACCTATAAGTATCCCAATTCGGAGACGCTGATCTTCGACCATGCGGTAATGAAGATTCCGATCGGCAAATCTGTGGGTATTGTGGGAACTTCCGGTGCGGGCAAGACTACCATCGTGGATATTCTGCTGGGGCTTTTGCAGCTGGAGTCGGGCCGGATTCTGGCGGACGGCGTGGAGGTGAGAGAGCATTATGCTTCCTGGCTCAAAAATATCGGCTATATCCCGCAGAGCATCTTTATGATCGATTCCACGATCCGCAGGAATGTGGCGTTCGGCTGTCCGGACGAGGAGATTGACGACGATAAGGTCTGGGAGGCGCTGCGGGAAGCGCAGCTGGATGAGTTCGTCCGGGGACTGCCTGAGGGGCTTGATACGGGCATCGGCGAGCGGGGCATCCGGATCTCCGGCGGGCAGAGGCAGCGTATCGGCATTGCCAGGGCGCTTTTTGAAGACCCGGAGGTGCTGGTGCTGGATGAGGCGACTTCTGCACTTGACAATGAGACGGAGGCGGCGATCATGGATTCCATCAACAGACTGCACGGTCGCAAGACTCTGATCATCATTGCCCACAGACTGCAGACGATCGAGAAGTGTGACATGGTGTACCGGGTCGTGGACGGCAAGGCGGTCGTAGAGAAGGAATTTGCGGAAAAATAAGCGCAGGACATAGAAGCGAAAAAGCTAGAAACAAAAAGGCTAGAAACAAAAAGGCTAGAAACAAGAAGGCTAGAAACAAGAAGGCTGGAAACGAAAAGTATAATAGAAGAGGTTTAGGTACGATGAAGAAATTATGGGATTGGGCATGGGATCTGTACAGGAAGCATGAGGAGGGGATCAACTATCTGATCTTCGGTTTTCTGGCGTTTGTGTTGAATTATGTATTGTATTTTGTGTTTGCGTCAACACTGCATATGCATTATATGGCGGCGACGGCGCTGTCCTGGGTGCTGACGGTAGTATTTGCCTATTGGACGAACCGGACATTTGTATTCAAGAGCCAGAACAAAGATGCGCAGTCTCTGGGCAAAGAATTTGTCGCATTTATCGGTGCACGGGTGGCGACGGAAGTGCTGGAACTGGCGCTGATGTTCCTTATGGTGGACTGCGCCTCTTTGAATGAGTATGCATCCAAGCTGGTATGCCAGGTGATCGTCATTCTGGCCAATTATTTTCTCAGTAAGCTGTGGATCTTCAAAGATAAGAAGTAGCTGCGCAGGGGAGTCTGTGACCGCAGGGCAATGAAAGCTGATATAACAGGAGTCGTATAAAATATGAGAGCAAAACGGCAGGCAAACTTTGAATTGCTGCGTATCGTGGCGATGCTGATGATCATCGTTCTCCATTATCTGAATAAGGGCGGTCTGCTTGTGGACTACACGTCAGACCGTACAGGCGTAAACTATGCTGCGCACCTGGCAGAGGCGTTTTGTATCGTGGCGGTCAACTGCTATGTGCTGCTGAGCGGTTATTTTCTGGTAGAGTCTGCATGGAAACCGGAGCGGGTGGTGTCTCTGGCGGGGCAGATTCTTTTTTATTCTTTTCTGATCCCGGTGGTACTGTGTGGTGCCGGCGTGGTGCCGGCAGGTGCGTTGTCGGTATATGACTGGCTGAACTATGTGCTGCCGGTCGAGACGGAGCATTACTGGTTCGCCACCGCGTATCTGCTTATGTATGTGTTTGCACCGTTTCTGGCGGTGGGGGTAAAGAAGCTGGAGAAAAGGACGCTGCAGATCATTATCGTTATACTGGTATGCTATTTCTCCCTCTGGAAGTCGGTGGTGCCGGTAACACTTGCCACGGATCGTTACGGTTACGATTACGGCTGGTTTCTGTGCCTGTTTGTGATCGCGGCTTATATGCGGCTGTACGGGATTCCGACGCTGGAACGGCGAAGGAATGCGATGCTTCTCTAT
>VSOD01000432.1 GCA_009774655.1 Lachnospiraceae bacterium | reverse complement strand
AAAAGTGGTTAGACCCCTGCTATAGAATCTAACCATAAAAATATCGCTACTAACTTAATGACATTGGTTCAGCCTTCGGCTTCCCTGTTACAGAATCTGCCCATTCCAAGTCGCCTTCGGCGAGGGGCAGATTCTTTTGGCCCAATATACCTGTTCTCACGGACTTTGCAGTAAATGCAAAGTCCTGGGCTGAACTGTTACATTTCGTTTACTATAACTTCAAAAAAGGATTGACAGAATCTGACAAATGTTCTATTCTTAATTAGCAGAACGTTTGTTCTACGGTGAGGGGTGGAAGTTATGCAGATTTTACAGATATTTTGGGACAGGCGGGAGCTTTTTATAACCTGTCTGCTGGAGCATATCCGAATATCGCTGACGGCGGTGTTGTGTGCGGGGATACTCGGTATCCTGACTGGAATCCTGATCAGCAGGCATAAGAAGGCGGCAGGGGTGGTGCTGGGAATCGTCAATGTGATCTATACCATTCCATCGATCTCCCTGCTGGGATTTTTGATCCCGCTTACCGGGATCGGCAACCGGACGGCGATCATAGCCCTGACGGTCTATGGCCTTTTGCCGATTGTCAGGAACACATACACGGGTCTGACAACGGTGGATGCCACGATCCTGGAGGTGGCGGAAGGGCTTGGCTCGGACGGCAGGCAGATGATGTTCCGGATCCGGTTTCCGCTGGCGCTGCCGGTGATCATAAGCGGTTTCCGCAATATGGTGGTGATGATCATTGCTATGGGCGGCATTGCGTCCTTTATCGGGGCCGGCGGCCTGGGCGTCGCGATCTACCGGGGGATCACAACCTACAATATGACGCTGACGGCGGCAGGATCCATACTGATCGCGCTGCTGGCTCTTGTCAGCGACCGCCTGCTTTCTCTGGCGGAGAAGGCGGTTAACAGGAGGTACGGCATTGAATAAGGTGATAGAGATACGGGAATGTTCGGCAGCTTACGGGGAGAATGCCGTGCTGCATAAGGTTTCCCTAACGATAGAGCAGGGGGAGCTGGTGGTGATCATCGGCCCTTCCGGCTGCGGGAAGACGACGCTGCTCAAGATGATCAACGGTATCGTAACGCCGACAGAAGGAGAAGTAATTGTCAACGGAGAAGCGCTGGCCAGCTGCGATCTGGTGGCTCTGCGCCGGCAGATCGGCTATGCGGTGCAGGGGGCGAAACTTTTTCCGCATATGACGGTCCGGGACAATATCTGTTACGTTCCCGGTCTGGAGAAGAAGATGACGGCAGAAGAGAAACAGCATCTGGCCGGGCGGATGCTGGAGATGGTGCAGCTGCCGGCACATCTGGCCGGGCGCTTTCCGCGGCAGCTTTCGGGCGGCCAGCAGCAGCGGGTGGGAATCGCCAGAGCCATGGCGGCGGATGCCGGGATTTTGCTTATGGACGAGCCTTTTGGTGCAGTGGATGAGATTACCAGAAAGGGGCTGCAGGAGGAGCTGCTCTCTCTGCAGGAGAAGACCGGTGTCACCATCGTGTTCATCACACATGATATTGACGAGGCGTTTAAGCTGGGCAGCCGTATCCTGATCATGAAGGAAGGCTGTATCTGGCAGGAAGGCACGGCCGGAGAACTGACGGAGGCGCCGCGGGATGTGTTTGTGAGGAAGCTGCTGAACCGTTGAAACGATGCTCCGATGACCCGATGAAGCGAGGTCCTTGGGGAGAGGCCGGAGACGGCAGTTTAAATATTGTCAGGGAATCTGTAGATTGTTACAGAATCTAAATTTTGTTATAGAATCCAAATATTGATATGGAATTGGATATTATTATGGTAACAGGCAGATGAAAGGGGAATGAAGAAAATGAAACAGGGAAAAAGAAATTTAAAGAGAATGATTGCATTGTTTATGGTGATGGCGATGATGTCCGGGCTGTGCGGCTGCGGGGAGAAGAAAGTGATCCGCATTGCTTCCAAGCCCATGACGGAGCAGTATATCCTGACAGAGATCATTGCACAGCTGATCGAGGCTGAGACGGATTATGAGACGGAGATCACCAAGGGCGTAGGCGGCGGCACGACCAATATCCATCCGGCGCTGGTCAAGGGAGAGTTTGACCTGTATCCGGAATACACGAGGACGGCCTGGCTGAATGTCTTAAAGAAGGAGGAGATGGAGAAGGACGACGACAAACTCTATGCGCAGCTGCAGGAAGAGTATGATGCGCTGGGGCTGACCTGGACCGGCCTTTACGGCTTTTCCAATACGTATGGCCTGGCGCTCAGGCAGGAGACGGCGGACCAGTACGGCCTGGCTACCTACTCCGATCTGGCGGCGGCTTCCGGAGAGCTTACCTTCGGCGGTAATCCTGACTATATCGAGCTGGAGACCGGTTATCCCAGACTCTGCGAGGCTTATCAAATGCAGTTTCAGGATGTGAAGCAGATGGAGATCGCCTTAAAATACGAGGCTTTAAAGAACGGTGAAGTGGACGTGATCAATGCCTTTACGACAGATGCGCAGCTTGCCGCCAATAATTTAGTGCTGCTCACAGACGACGGCAGTTTCTTCGAGCGCTTTGATGCAGGCACGATCGTGAGGAAAGACGCGCTGGAGAAATATCCAAAGCTGCAGGGCGTACTGGAGAAGTTAAACGGCCTGATCTCGGAAGACGAGATGCAGCAGCTGAATTATGAGGTGGAAGTAAACGGCAAAGAAGATAAGGAAGTGGCAAGGCAGTTCCTGGTGACGAAGGGGCTGATGCCGGAATAAGGCAATAGAAAAGAACCGGGACGCGGCAGCTGACAGACAGCCACCGCGCCCCGGTTTTCTGATGGGCACAGAGGTTGCTTTTGGCTGTCAGATTGAGGAATATTTGAAAGAGTATGCGGAAGAGAAGCGTATTGAGCTGAAAAACATAACAGGCTTCTGCATCGGGACAGGTTGAATGGAGTATGCAGATGAGAGCTTATGGGAGTTACCGACATTATAAATTTCATTTACTATAAATGCTGCCCCACGTCAAAGACCGCCATAGTAATGTCAAAGACGTGGGTAACAAGGTAGACGGCTACCCACGCTTTGAACACATATTTGAAGAACATGAAAGTGTCAATGTCATGCAGGCTGTTCTTGTCCGTAACCATGCTGATTAGTTCCACGCATAGCACATAAGTAATGACAAACCCCGCAATGGGGAGAATGACGGTCTGTGAAAGGTTCTGTATCATGGAAAACACGCCGCCATTCCACCCCTGCGGGGTCTGCCCTGCCTGCGCCGCTATCGTGCCGACTTTCTCGTTTACGTCTGTAAATACCCGAAAAAGTCGGTTTTTACAGCTAAATTGTTTTTAACTGGATTTTTTATTGACTTGTTCCATCCCGCCATCGGTCAGATTTCCGATGAAACGGTAATGTATTTCGATAGACTGAACTTTCTCACCATTTACCCTGCGCTTGTCGCCCACTAAAATCTTTGTGATAAGTTCATTGATGATACAAGAATTTAATTCCTTCAGGTCACTGTACTGCCGGATCAGGCTTATCCACTTTTCCGCATTCTGCTCTGTGCTGTCATGCTCTGCCGACTGTTCCTGCAATGCGGAAAGCTGTTTCCCCAGTTCTTCCTGCTCCCTCTGGTACTTTGGAAGAAGATTGTCTATCTTAAACCGCCTTATCAGCCGGATTCTGGTGGGGGAGGTGAAAAAGGTTGACGGGGAGAAGTTTCAGGAAATCA
>VSOD01000431.1 GCA_009774655.1 Lachnospiraceae bacterium | reverse complement strand
CATATCGTTATGCCGGCAGAAACTAACGCAGCTTAAACAGGCTGGCCACCACAAACTCCTGTCTGTAATACTGCAACAGCAGATCGTTCACCGTGTCATAATCATGCAGCGTCTTCCCGATCATGATATCATTGAGCACGGTGAACCGGCTCTCGAAATCATCCTGTTCCAGATCGCTGGCGCTGATGCTGTTGCTTCTCGTAGGCTGAGAACCTTTCTCCGATTCCTCCGTGATATAGTACTGCAGCCTTTCTCCGAAAAAGACCACAAATTCCTTGATACAGATCCCGGCAAACATGTCCCGCATCTCTTCCGTACTGTATTCCTTCTCCGGACTTCCCTCATCCTGTATCATGTAGTGGATGACGGCCCGACAGCCCGGTTTTGCCCGGTACTCAATGATCGTCTTGTCCTGGTATTCATCCATCTGCGGGATATAACCCTGATAATCCTTATACAGCGGCAGGACGATCCGCTCTGCCAGAAGATCCCGCAGAAAAGCACAACAGGTCTGCCTGATCCGGTCATCCTGCTCATGCCTGTTCTCCGCATAATACTGCAGGAAAGCCATTTTGCACACCCGGTGCATAAACGCATCCTTCTGATACAGCTGCATGATTCCCCGGAAGATAAAGGAATCCATGATCTGCTCTTTGACCACATAGTCATAGCAGCACTGGGAAAGAAAAGCCATCCGCAGCTGTTCATTGCCCATTTCCCTGCTGTAGGCCCGGAAGATCTCGATCTTGTCTCCCACATGCGCTCCCGTGTAGAGCATCTGCACAAGCATCCTCTCGCACAGCGCGTAGGTGTTCACGCCAAAGGCATCCGCCGTTTTCCATATATCGCGCATATCCTTGATGCTGCCGAAAAAGTGCCGCACCAGATAAGCAAGCACGTTCTCGTCGTACTTCCCCTTCTGCACCACATGGCAGAGGACACCTGTCATGACGGGATCCTCCTCCATCTGCTCCTCGTCCAGCAGACGGCTGCACAGCTTCAAAAGCACCTTGGCATCCATGCCATAGGGACCGCAGCGCTGTACCCACTGCCACGCCTCCTCGTACATGCCCCGGATGACCATACAGCGCACGACCTCCCTGCGCTCCCTGCGTTCCACGTCCTCCGGCCCAAGGGTCAGCAGATACTTATCCAGCTCCCGCATCCTGTCCCTGGCATAGTAAAAGCGCACCAGCATCATGCGCAGTTCCCGCTTCACCGACTCCGTGATCCGGTCCGAATCCGCCAGCAGCAAAAACAGATCTACGTTGTCGTCCTGAACCGTAAATGCCTTCTCATATTCAAAACATGTATACACCGCATACCACAGGTCGTTTCGCACAAAAGGTGAAATCATGAGCGCCAGACGCTCCGGACCGCACAGCGTCTCCTCACTGTGTGCCACACTCACCGTATATCTGTTGCCCTCCCTGTCGCCCAGAAGAATTTTACACTCGGAATCATAGACCGGCACCAGTGCCCTGCCCTCCGTCACCGGATAGATATTGTCCCCCACACCGTAAGGATATACCGCATAGGCCTCCACGATCCTGTCGCAGTCCACCTTCACTTCCTTCATGAAAAGAAGGGACACCAGCTGCGCCGCACTCTCTTCATCGATCATCGGAAGACTGATCACATTGCGGTACAGATAGGCGAGATCCCTGTTGATCCGTCCATACGACAGCTGCTGTGCCACAAACCGTTCAATGGCGGCGGTGTAGTTTACATAAATCTCCGTCATCTCCGCTCTGTGCATATGCACATATGCGTACAGATACGCCGTGATCTCATAATGCAGATTGCTCTGGTAGGCGAAGTACATGAGTACGATCTTCGGCAGCGGCTCTCTGTGGTCAAGCGGAGCCGACATCATATAATATTCATACAGGCGTGTAATGCGCAGATTCTGCTCCACACCCGCCTGATACCACTCGAAATATGCCGCCCCGGTGCAGTTTCCCTTGATCAGGAGCGTGCAGATCGCGTGCAGGACATCATTCCGGGGGCGCATCGCATAGCAGCCTTTCAGAATGCGCAGAATACTTTCCGAATATGTCTTCTCTTTCTGTGCCAGGTAGACGGTCTGAAGAATGATCTCCTCCTTCATCAGGTCATTTCTCACGGCAAAGAAAAGCACCTGCTGTTCAAACAGATCCAGCTTCATGAGCATCGCCGGATTCATGCAAAGCAGCTGCCACGCTTCAATATAGATGACCGGCGAAGTGCAGCGGTAACGGGACAGCTCCTCCAAAAGCTCCCATTTCCGCACCGGATTCTTAAGATATTCCTCAGAAAGATACATCAAAAGCCAGGCGATCCGCCAGTTGCCCCGGTTGCGCACATAGATATCCGCCACCGTCTCAGCCACCTCATCCACATAGCTGTCTTCCCGGCTGTACAGGGTCGTCAGATACAGGTAATAGCACCACAGCTCCGGGCTTTCTTCCCTGCGGGCAAGCACCTGCTCCTCCTGCTTCTCGATCATCCATCTGGCCTCATTGCAGCGCTCTTCTGTGAGCAGCATCTGGGCCTGAAAAAGTTTCAGCGCAATATCCCTGTCGTCCATCTCCATCAGACCATCCAACAGCCTGCCGGTCTCCGTCATCCACGTTCTTGTGCTGATCCTCTTGAGACGGAAGTTCTGATAGTGTTCCATCAGCTCCACCGTAAGCCGCTTCTTCTCCCGCTCACGCTCCATTGCCCGTCTCCCGGCCCCGTGCCGTACTACCGTGACCGGTATCCTGATCCTGCCGTTGTCCGGCACAAGTATGACAGCGCCGTAGTTGTTTCCGCCGTGCAGCTTATCGTGATCCACATAATAATAAAGCCTGTATATATTGCCGAGAAAAGAAGAATCCGTCACGTCATCTTCCTCCACCCGCAGAAAACCGCCCTCCGTCTCCACCCGAAAATGCGTATATCCCCACCCGTTGCGGTTCACCACAAGCGTATAGCGCATCGTCTCGAAGGCGTCTTCTATCCGGATCTCCGACTCCTCCGGCAGATATTCCACCGGTCGCTTCTTGTTGATCTCCAGCAGAAATTCCTCTACGTTATGCTCATTGTCCCGCACTGCGGAAAGTCCCAGATATGCGGCATAATGCTGCTTGTCGTTTCCTTTGAAAATGCGGGCAAACTCCTCGGAATAAAACAGCCTGACAGCCTCCTCCCAGCTGCTCCTGGCCAGATTGGTAAAATGAAACAGGTTCTTGATATCGCCCAGACTGGAAACGATCGTCTCCGCAGCGATCGACACCGAAAAAGGAATATAATACTCTCCCTGATTAGAGATGATATTGAAAGCCCCCTTCACTTCCTCCCCGGCTTCCATCCCACGGGCATCGAACCGGTACAGGATCTCGTCCTGCGTACCGCCAAACCGGCGCGTGACGCATTCCATACGCAGATCGGAGGACACCGCGTACCCCTCTGTCACCTGCCCGTCCGGGCCATATACGGTAAAGCTGTCCTCCGTCACCGTATCAGTCTGCACCTCCAGCACAATCCGCTGACAGGAGAATTCCAATGTGCCGTTTTCATGATTAAATTTGCCGTTTAAGATCTCATCTACTGCCTGTCGCACGCTTCCGGTCTGCCTTTCTGATGTCCTTTACATATAGTAAACGACATAACAAATTTCTGTTTCCGGCTCTTGCAGAAGCCATATACGGAAGCACCTGCAGGGCCAAAAACGATATCTTTAATGTAGCTAA
>VSOD01000430.1 GCA_009774655.1 Lachnospiraceae bacterium | reverse complement strand
AAGCAATACAAAGCAGATGGCAACGGAGATAAAAAACCTTGTCAACGATATGTATGCAAAAGACTTTTCCGTAAAGGCAAAGCAGCATTTAAAACTAAGGCGGCAGGAAGGCTCCTATGTGGGAGGGCCGCCGCCCTACGGCTATAAAGCCGGATGGGATAAGAAAATACGGAAGCTGGTGCCGGATGATAATACTGCGGGGATTGTAAAGCATATTTTCGGGCTGTTTATTGAAACGGGAAGTTATGCGGCGGTGGCGGATGACCTGAACAGGAAAAAGTGCAACCCGCCGTCTGTGTATAAGAAAACCGGAAACGTCTTTTTTGACCCGGAACAGGGGGAATACAAAGGCTGGGATAAAGGCGCAGTGGAGCGTATCCTGAAAAGTGAGACATATATCGGAAAGCTGGTGCAGGGACGGACTTCCATCACCGCAAGGGATGAAAAGAACCGTATCCACAAAGCGGAAGAAGAATGGGTAGTAAAAGAAAACGCCCACGAACCTGTTATTGATGCGGCGGTGTTTGCAGAAGCGGCAAAAGTGCGGGAAAGGCTTCAGGAAAGGATGAAATCCCATGCCCATCCGACAGAAGGTTGCCCGATAGGGGAGAATATTTTTGACAGCGTGCTTTACTGCGGCGTATGTGGCAGGAAAATGACACGGCATAGTTATGTCAAAACTTATGCGGACAGGAGCAAGACAAGGCTGGACGGATATTTCTGCATAAACGGCGGGCAGACAAAGGTGGAGAGCTGCCCTGCATCAAACCGTATTTCAAAGGCGGAACTGGTGGATATCCTGTTGCCGCTCCTTAAAACAGAGTTTTCCGTCTATCTGGGGAAACCGAAAAAGTATACGGAAATTGTGAAAGACCAGCTTCGGGCGGCGGGGACGGGGATTGATGCAAAAATCAGGAAAACAGAAAGGGATATTGCCGCCGCAAAAGAGGATGAACGGACAAAATATGTGGAATACCGGGAGGGTATTATCAACCAGAGTGAGTATGTTGCTTATAAGATGCGGCAGGAGGGCAGGCTTAATGACTTAAACCGGCAGAAGGCGGAACTGGAAGCTGGCAGGAAGAACCTGGACACTGTATCAGGGAAATATCTTGCGGCGGCCCGTGCCCTGCTCCGGTTAAAAAGCGGCAGGGAACTGACAAAGGAAATGGTAGAATCCCTGATCCGCAGGATTTACGTCTATCCAGGAAAACGGATAGAAGTAGAGTTTGCCTATACAAATGAACTGCTTGAGGGGGTGCTTGCAAATGGATAAACTTGCTATTTACCTGCGGCTTTCCCTGGAAGATACGGACGATAAGGATGAAAGCAACAGTATCAGCAGCCAGAGGGCCATGCTCCACGCTTACATACGCAGTGACGGGGAACTGAGGGAAAAAGAGGTTTTAGAGTTTTGTGATGACGGCTATTCCGGTACAAGCATGGAAAGGCCGGGGATGCAGAGGCTCTTAAAAGAGGTAAAGGACAATCAGATCGGGTGCGTGATCGTCAAGGATATGTCCCGTTTTTCAAGGGACTATATCGAACTTGGAACCTATATGAACCAGATATTCCCTTTTATGGGAGTGCGGTTTATCGCGGTAAATGACCATTACGACAGCCGCGGCCATGCAGGAAGCACGACACCTATTGACACGGCTTTCCAGACACTTTTGTATGACTTATACAGCAAGGACATATCCGTAAAGGTCAAGGCTTCGGTTGAAAATAAATGCGGCAATGGGGAATATGTTTTCGGACAGGTTCCCTTCGGGTATGAAAAAAGCCGGGAACTGAAAAATACGGTTGTAGTGAATGAAAAGGAAGCGGAGATTGTGCGCTGCATCTTTGCCCTTGCCCTTGACGGGAACGGCAGCACACAGATCGCAAGGATTCTCAATGAAAAGGGGATACCCACCAAAACACAGATGCGCCACCCTGAGAGGGCAGGGAAAAGCGGCAGGATGCAGGCATGGGATAACGTCTCTGTCCGGGCTGTCCTGAATAACCGCTTTTACTTAGGTGAGATGGCCTATGGGAAATCAAAGCGCAAATTCGTGGGCAGTAAAGGCGGTATCGCTGTGCCAGTGGAGGACTGGAAAGTGATACCAGACCACCATGAGCCGCTTGTTTCATTGGAAGATTATGAAAAGGTATGCCTTTTCCGTAAAGGGGCTGACACTGCCAGAAAAGGGGAGAAAAACCCGCTTGTGGGGAAATTATTCTGCGGAGGATGCGGCTATTCCATGACTTACAAGCCCATACGGGGGAAGAATAAATACCGCAGGTTTGAGTGCCGGAAACATGCTGTCCTACAGATACCGGAGTGCGGTACCTATTTCCCAGCCGATCTGCTGGAAGAAACCGTGCTGACTATGTTAAGCAGGGAACTGATGGTGCGCGGGGATGCCGCAAAGGAAAACAGGAACCTTGTTTCTTTCCAGAAGTCTTGTATTGCAAGGCTGGAAAAGAAGATAACAGAGTGCCGGGGAATGAAAAAGCAGCTTCAGGCGGAGGCGGATGCCCTGTATGAAAGCTATGCGCTTGGCACCGTCCAGGCGGTATCATACAGGCGGAAAGCGGACGGCATAAAAGAGCAGGTTGCTTTACTGGCGGCAGAGGAAGAAACATATGGGAAAGACTTGGAACGGCTCCGGGAAGAATACCGCAGGGCAGAGGAAGATATGAAGCAGGTCATACGGTATTCCCATTTAGAAGCGCTGACACAGGAAGTGGTTGATATATTTATTAAGAAGATATACGTTTACAAAGACAAAAGAGTTGAAATTGTGTGGAATTTTCGCGACGATGGAAAGGAGACAGAATGAAAGCAGTAATATACATGAGGGTGGGCAATCCGGATCAGGTGACAGCCCAGCATCGGAAAGAGAAACTGCCGGGGCAGATTCAGGGTACGGTTGGAGACAGTTCAAAGAGAGATGGCTTTGTTGGTAATAATATTCCCAGCCTACAAGAGTTTTTACAGGAAATCAGGGGATATGACCGACACAACAACTTGACAATAATTCACCGTCAATTTTGCCCTAACTTAGCATTAACGAACCATACGCCCCGCGAAGTTATGCGGGTTTCAGCGATTTTCACTCAAAAAAAGTGAAAAAAGTTTGTGACAATAACTTGACACACGCGGGGTATGGGGCACTGTGTTTAGCCTCAAGCCTTACGTCCTGAGGCAAAATAGTCTGCTGGGGTAGAAATGAGGGGAATTTTGGGATAATAAGCACTTTATTTTGTGGTATATTGTGTCGAATAAAGTGCTTATTATGCATTGCTTTGATGTTGTATTGACAGTTAATTGTTTCAGAGGAAAATTTTGACGATTATATTTGTATTACTGATATTGCAAAAGCCAAAGCTGGAGAGTCCAGAGGAGCAGATGTTATCAAAAACTGGATACGAAATAGAGTGACATTGGTTCGATTCCACATCGAGCCATTTTGAAGTTAATGAAAAATAAGTTATTGTAAATACTTCCTTATCACCGTAAAATCAAGGCGCACAGGGTTTTTCAATTAATTTTTTGTATCAGCCTGCTTTTACTTGTCAGGGAAATATTTCATCCCTATCATTGATGGGATTTTCTGCTATAGGGAAGTTTTGGGAGTGACAATTCCATAAATAAACCCTGAATCCGTGAAGTTAATTGTATTTATATGCCAATCTACAATCAGATTGGCAAAAAGTAGAAAATGCACCTTGAT
>VSOD01000043.1 GCA_009774655.1 Lachnospiraceae bacterium | reverse complement strand
GATCCGCTCTGTAATACCGTCTCTTTTGTACACATACTTCTCCGCCGCATAGGCGATGGCAAACAATCCCGCTGCCACCCCCACACATACCAGCACAAACACAACATTGTCCGCAATACTCTGCAATAATCCGTTACCCATTTTACTTCTTTCTCCTTTCTTACCGGCGGAAAAAGTTCTAAAAAATCCCCGAAGCACCGGCTCCGGGGATCATAGACAAGGCAAACAATACAACACATAACCATATCATGCATGTGCTACACTGTCTTTTCTTCTCTCATCCAGACTTTACTGTCGGTTTTGGAATCTCACCAAATCAGCCGCAGCAGTTTCGCATTCTCGTGATTCTGTGTATCGACACTGCAGCGGGTCGCGGACTATACCGCCGGTAGGGAATTGCACCCGACCCCGAAGAACTTTTTCTTTGATTCATTTGATTAAATTGTAATGTTTACTTTGTGCGATACCTGAACGGATAAAATCAGTTATCTCACAGAAATCAGTATACACCGCGATCTGTTCGAATGCAAGCAAAATTTTGATCCGCTGTATTGACTTCGACAAAAATACATGCGAAAAATCGGGTGCAGGCATCGAAATATACAATGCTACTGGAACATTCTCAGCATAAAATTCTGCTGGTTCATCTGTTCCCGCATCATGAAGTTCTTATAGCCGACCAGAACTTCCTGTTTCTTCTTCTCCGAAACTGCCTTCGGCAGATCCAGATCCTCCAGACGGCTTCTGGATCCAAGCTGCTCTAAGGACGCTCTCGTATTGTAATTAAACGTATGTTCCAGACGATTGGTAAAGGCTCCCAGATTCCCCCTCTGTGACGTTACCGTCTTAAGCGCCTTGTCAATGGCATCCAGGCTGAAATCAGCCGATGTCACATCAAGATCGGCTATCCCCAGCGCTTCCAGTGTGGAATTCGCCATCTGAATCTTCATGCCGCCGCCATTGGGATTCGTTGCCAGTCCCATATCTGCCATACTGCCGTCCAACAGCTTCTGCTCATTCAACGAGGTGTCTTTCGCCAGTGACTGGATACCCTCCTTCAACTGATCGATCTCGTTCTGGTAGATCTGTTTATCCTCGGCAGAGTTCAACCCGTTCATGGATCGCAGTGCAAGCTCTCTGATCCTCTGCAGATAGTCCGTCACACCGTCAAGTGCACCGTCTGCCACATTCAGAGCGCCGATTCCGGCCTGCGCATTCTCGGCGCCGACACGAAGTCCGGTCTCTTCCCGTTCCATCTTCTTCGCGATCGCAAGACCCGCAGCGTCATCCGCCGCCGAATTGATCCGCTTGCCGCTGGCAATGTGGGAATAAGAATTCAAAAATCCACCGTTAATTGTCATCGCACTCATGACTGTCCTCCTTTCCTGCGAATATCTGTTTCCTACTATATTATTAAAGTACTGATGTCAGGTTCGCTCGTTTTCTTCACCTTTATCATAATCGTATTTGCCGGAGTCGTCAAGCTGTTTATCCCTTTAAACCCATCTAAAACAGGTAAAAATCCGGAAAATATTTTTCTTGACACAAAGAGTACATTTTGTTATCTTAAACTTATAGATTACAATTTGTGCTCTTAAAACACACCCCGGAAGGCACCGTTTTTCTTATCCTCACCGGACGGCTGTCATACACAGGAAAGGCAGGAAACTATGCAGCAGATATCAGACTATGAACTGGAACTTATGAAAACGATCTGGGGCAATGGCGGTTCGGCGCTCTACGCAGAGATTGTCGCATCGCTGTCCGCCAGAGACATGCATTTAACGAAGAATACGATCATTACCCTTCTCTCCCGGCTGATCGATAAGGGACTTCTCAAAACAAATAAGATCGGCCACCGCAACCGTTATACGGCGATCGTCTCCGCCGATGAATACCAGTCTTCCCAGACCGAACATTTTCTTGACAAAGTCTATGAAGGAAACGCCAAGGGGCTTGTATCCACACTGATCCAAAAGGACCTGCTGTCCGCTTCGGATTATGAAGATCTGAAAAAACACTGGCAGACCATCCTCGAAAAAGCGGAATCCGGGACACCGCAGGGATGATACCCCTGCTGCCTGAGAAAGGAGCATACGATTAACATGACCGCATTGATGAAATTGATCCTCTCCCTCTCGCTGTCGGGAAGTCTGCTGATCCTGCTTTTACTCCTGTTTCGCCCTTTATACAGGAACCGTCTGAGCAAAAGCTGGCAGTACTATATCTGGATTGTGGTGATCCTGCGGCTGCTGCTGCCGGTCACACCGGAAACAAGCCTGGCAGGCAGCCTTTTTTCTCTGGAAGAGATGAGAGGGACGGACAGCACAGCCGCTCCCGAATCTCCAAACGATCAGTCCATGACTGCCTACAACACCATAAAGCACGAAGCCGGCAGCAGCGATGATCTTATTCGTGACGCGACTACCGCAGAAAACAGCCCGTCCGCGTCCGCCGTCTCTCCGGACAAAGAGGCATATAACGAAGACCACAGCCAAATTTTCTTTTTCCTCTGGCTGACCGGCGCCCTGCTTCTTTTCGTGCGTAAGCTCACCGTCTATCAGAGTTTCGTCAAATATGTTGATGCCGGCAGCCGGCCGCTGGAAGACATCGGTCTGTTGGAGAGCTTCGGTCATATCATGGAACAGAACCGGATAAAAGGCGCTGTCGATCTGTACGTCAACAGCCTCGTCTCCTCGCCTCTGCTGATCGGCTTTTTGCGTCCGCACATCATTTTGCCCCATACCTCTTTGTCGGAAAGCGACTTCTACTATACGGCTCTGCATGAGCTGACGCACTACCGAAGACGGGATATGTTCTATAAATGGCTGTCACAGCTTACCGTATGCCTGCACTGGTTTAATCCCTGCGTCTATCTTATGAGCCGGGAGATCAACCGACTCTGCGAACTCTCCTGTGATGAGAGAGTTATTGCCGCACTTTCCGATAATGCAAGGAAATCCTACGGCACCACCCTGGTAAATGCCGTCGGCGCGGGCGGTTCCTACAAAGATACACTGGCCTCTGTCACCTTACACGAAAGCAAAGAATTATTGAAAGGAAGACTGAACGCAATTATGCAATACAAAAAATGTTCTAAACCGATAAAATTTATCACCCTGCTTGTTACCGGCATTCTCCTTGGTGCCGCAACAGTCCTTGGCGCCTATGCCGCGCCGGACAGCCATACCGCTGCTGACGCTGCCGACGCTCCTCTCTCTGCCGCACCGTCCCGGTCCGACTACC
Source organism: Lachnospiraceae bacterium (assembly GCA_009774655.1). Lineage (GTDB taxonomy): Bacteria > Bacillota > Clostridia > Lachnospirales > Lachnospiraceae > UBA3282. The sequence continues at coordinate 12,323 of VSOD01000043.1, read as the reverse complement.
GCATAGAATGCGAGGACACCATCTACTACATCTATGTGGATGGCGCAGGCGAAGCAGACAAACCCCTTTCCAACGTTACAAACGGTTTCTATAAGCTGGTTTTTGTCTACAAAGACCGCTACTCTGCCTTCGGCTCGTTCCGAAGAAAAGATATGCCAAACCTTGTCCGTAATCTGGAATCCCAGTGCCGTACTCTGCTTGAAAACGGCAGGATCTCACAGGAAGATGTGGAGCTCTACCTGTTGGTCGCAGGCGATATTCAGGACGCATGGTCTACCTCCGATGAACAGTCTTATTCCGCTTCAGCTGACGGTTTCGATCATCCGGACGATAATGACGATCATAATTATAATGATGATGATTTTGATTATGATTTTGATTATGATTTTGATTACGATTATACCTATGATTTTGATGATGACAGGAAGGATTTCGATGAGTATTACTTAAGCAATTATCTGGAAAACCGTGGACTTCTGGAGGAATACAACGAAAACGGCATCGTCACTGTCAAAAATGATTACTATTATCAGAATACCCGCATCCGCATCCTGATGGATCTGCGCCCTGACGGTTCTTTCGAAAATTTCGACTATAACGACCGGGGGACTGTGGATCTGCGGCTGGTACGCGACGGCAGCAACAAAATCATCCGCATAGAATATCTGCCCGCAGAAGAGGCCGCCGGGATCATAGGCGATCTGTATGATACCCTGTCCGATACTGCAGAGGAAAACATTACACCCCGCCGTTCCGATGTTTCCACCCCTGCACCATCCATGAACACTGCACCGGCTGTTGTGGATCTGAACCGCCTTACGCGGGCGGAAGTATCGGACAAAGTCCGAAAAGCCCTGGACACCTGCGAGGACGGCAGGTGGTATGTGATCGAGTCGGACGGCTGCCAATATATCTACTACAACGGCCTGTCCCATACCTATGCCTATGAGCCGCGGATCACCGGCAGTGAAAAGGGCGACCTGATCACCGTCAGCATTGTGGATATCAAGTCAAATTCACCACTCCTTGCAAGAATGAAATCCGCCAATCGTTATGTGCTGTTGGCCTTTTGCTACACCCCGGCTGATGCGGATGCAGAATACGAACTGACGATTGAATATAACCAGACTCCCGTGACCTATACAGAAGGTCACACATAATACGGCTGCGGACCTGCCCGACTGCGCTATACAATATGAAGACGGCATCTACTGCATTTATGCGGACAGCCTTGTCAGGCATGTAAAGTCCCAATGCCGTTAACGATACAAGAAGTCAGGTAAATCAAACCTGACTTCCTGTCATTTATGACTGCTTTACTATTGTCCGTTTTTCCCGGCGGCTTTCCTGTCTGCCTCAGGACAGTTGCATGTCCTGTTCCTGCTTGATCTTCATGGTCAGCCCGATCCGCTTCCTGGCCACATCTACCGTAAGCACCTGCACATCCACCACGTCGCCCACGCTCACTGCCTCCAGCGGATGCTTGATATAGCGGTTGGTGATCTGCGAAATGTGCACAAGCCCGTCCTGATGCACGCCGATATCCACAAACACACCGAAATCTATCACGTTCCGCACCGTGCCCTTTAAGATCATGCCCGGTTTTAAGTCCTTCATATCCAGCACATCGCTGCGCAGGATCGGTGCCGGCATATCGTCACGGGGGTCTCTGGCCGGCTTCTCCAGCTCTTTGAGAATATCGGTCAGCGTGATCTCACCGATGCCAAGTTCCTCCGCCAGCTTCTTTTTATCCTTGATCTTCTTCTCCAGACTGCTGACCGTCATATCCGGCCTATCGCCGCCTTTGGCTGCCTTACCGCCTGCATTGCCGTTACTGTTCCTGCCGGCGTCTTCTCCTTCCAGCGTCATGCCGCCCATAGCCGCCGCCAGCGCCTTGCCCATGGCGGTGTTGGTATTGCGGATGACCACCTTCGGCTGCTGTTTCTTTTTCTCTTTTACCGGCGCTGCCGCTGCCTTCTTACCTGACGCCTTCTGCGCAGCCGCTTTTTTCTGGGCTTCCTTCACGTCTTCCATGGTCAGGCCCATCCTGTCAAGCAGCTTCTTCGCCGCCTCGTATGACTCCGGATGCACACTGGTGGCATCCAGCGGGTTGTCGCCGTCCGCAATGCGCATAAAGCCAGCACACTGTTCGTAAGCCTTCGGCCCCAGCTTGGCCACCTTAAGCAGCTGCGCACGATTGGAAAATCTGCCGTTGGTCTCCCGGTAATCCACAATGTTTCTGGCGATCACCTTACTCACGCCGGAAACATATTCCAAAAGGGATGCAGAAGCGGTATTCAAGTCCACGCCTACTTTATTCACGCTGTCTTCCACCACGCCATGAAGCGCCTCACTCAATTTCTTCTGGTTCATATCGTGCTGGTACTGGCCCACACCGATGGATTTCGGATCGATCTTCACAAGCTCCGCCAGCGGATCCTGCAGTCTTCTGGCGATGGAAGCGGCGCTTCTCTGTCCCACGTCAAAATTGGGGAATTCTTCTGTGGCCAGCTTGCTCGCCGAGTACACCGACGCGCCCGCCTCGTTGACGATCACATACTGTACCGGCGTATCAAGTTCTTTCAACAGCTCCACGATCACCTGCTCGGATTCTCTGGAGGCCGTGCCGTTACCGACCGAGATCAGGGATACATTGTATTTCCTGATCAATCTCTTAAGCTCTGCCTTGGCCTCCGTCACCTTGTTCTGCGGTGCCGTGGGATAGATCACTTTCGTGTCAAGCACTTTACCCGTCTCATCCACCACCGCCAGCTTACAGCCGGTACGGAAAGCCGGATCCCAGCCAAGAACCACCTTGCCGGCGATGGGCGGCTGCAGCAGAAGCTGCTCCAGGTTCTTGCCAAATACAGAGATTGCGCCGTCCTCCGCCTTTTCCGTCAGATCGTTGCGTATCTCCCGCTCGATGGCCGGTGCGATCAGCCTGCTGTAGCTGTCTTCGATCACATCTTCCAGAATCGGGGAAGTGACCGCATTGTCCTTCGTGATCACCTTCGTGCGCAGGTACTGTAAAATACGCTCCACCGGCGCCTCCACCTTCACCACCAGGAATTTCTCATTCTCTCCGCGGTTTAAGGCAAGCGTCCTGTGGCCGGCAACCTTTTTCACCGGTTCCTCGTACTGATAGTACATCTCGTACACGCTCTCTGCCTTCTCATCCTTGGCGACGCTTGTCAGCTTGCCTTCCTCTGTCGTGATATTCCGGATATAGATACGATAATCGGCCTCATCAGAGATCATCTCGGCTATGATATCCTTCGCACCCTGGATGGCATCCGCCACAGTGGCCACCGTCCTGGCAGCATCCTCATCCTCATGAACATATTTCGCCGCTTCTTCCTCGATGGGCGCGGTCGTCTCCTGCGCCAGAATAAACTGCGCCAGGCCGTCCAGCCCCTTCTCCTTCGCCACGCTGGCTCTTGTCTTACGCTTCGGGCGGTAAGGCCTGTAAAGATCCTCCACTACCACCATCGTCTCCGCTGCAACGATCTTCGCCTGCAGTTCTTCAGTCAGCTTGCCCTGTTCCTCTATACTCTTTAAAACCTGTTCCTTCTTCTCTTCCAGATTCCGCAGATAAGTCAATCGTTCATGCAGGTCGCGCAGCACCTCATCATTGAGGGAACCCGTCGCCTCCTTACGGTATCTGGAGATAAAAGGAATGGTGTTTCCTTCATCAATCAGCTTTACGGCAGCTTCCACCTGCCATTTCTCCACTTTCAGTTCATCCTTGAGTTTTAAAATAATATCCATCCTTGCTCTTGTGCCTTTCTTCTTAATTCTGTTTCCGGCTCTTGCAGACGCCATATACGGTAACTCCTGCAAGGCCGAAAACGAAATTTCTAATGTCGTTATAGTTGTACTTGTGTGCCGTCCCTCAGCACCTTAGTACAGTCTCGTGTTCTATTATATCATGAACCCTCCCATTCCCGCCACCTAATTTATATAGAAAAGAGCAAAGTCATAACAACATAAAAGCGCAGATTATCCGTTTTTCACTGCTATTTCATTCTAAAACTTATCAAATGCTTCACATCTATATGTTTCTGTAGTTTTTCAATTTAAACTGTGCTATACTGATTTCATGCCTGCGCAGTATCCTGCGTGTGCCTGGAAACCTTGCACAAATATGCGCACGCTATCCCATGCCAGACATCACCGCACACATTAACAAAACTATTGCAGCACAGAAAGGCTTTTTCATGTACGATAACAATCCTTACGGCAATAATCCGTATCATGACCATAATCCATATAACAACAACAGTCAAAACCCGAATCCCCGGCAATATCCGGCGAATATATCGGGGGATCGTCTGGCACTGGCGGCTATGGTGCTGGGTATTCTGGCACTGGCTTCTTTTATCTCCATGACGATCTATCCGCCTTTCATCTTTGGCAGTATCGCCATTGTGCTGGCGCTGTTGTCCAAAGGCCGTGCCCCCGGAATGACCGCCAAAGCAAGAGCCGGCATCATCTGTGCCGCCATCGGCCTGGCCGCCAACTGCGCCCTGTGTTCGACCACTCTCTATATGCTTTACACCAAGCCGGAGATCATGCAGCAGGTCAATGATATCTTTGAATCGCAGTACGGCATGTCCTATACCGAAATGATTGAAAGTATACTCTATGACGACACAACGTCTATTCCATAGCCGCTGTACGCCAGCCACAGACATGGGATTTTCTGAATTTCAAAACAGGAGGAAACGCAAATGACCGGTTCCAATTATAATGCTGTAAACGGTTATAATCATATCAAAGCAGGCCCGGAAGCGGAGCGCACCGTCGTCCGCAACCCCGGTGAATCCACGGAAAAGAAAGCCGGCCGGAAATCATCCCCTGCCGAATGTCAGACATGCAAAGAACGAAAATATCAGGACGGTTCAGACGAAAACGTATCTTTTAAAGCGGCGTCTCACATCGATCCAAACGCTGCCGCATCCAGGGTGCGGAGTCACGAACAGGAGCATGTGAGCAACGCCTACAAGGATGCTGCCCAGAACAATGGCAAAGTACTCTCCTGCAACGTAACAATCAAGTCGGCAGTCTGTCCGGAATGCGGGCGCACCTATGTATCCGGCGGCACCACCGCTACCCAGATCAAATATTACAATGAAGAAAACCCTTATCAGAAGGATATGAAATCCGCCGATGCGGCAGGCAAATACCGGGGAAGAAATTTCGACGCAGGTTTTTGAGAATCATTTCTCAAAGCTGCACAAGGGAGGTCAGACATGAGTTATCATCAGTCTTCTGCAGCGTTAAAAGCCGCTGCCAAAGAGCATATGTTCGGACGTTACGGAAGCGCTGTCGGCGCTTATCTGCTTGTGACTTTTCTCACAGGCTTCGCCATCATCTCCATTTCGTCCATTGCCGGCGGTACGAGTACTGTCTTCGGCGTGATCATCCATTACGCGCTGCTTTTTGCGGTATCTGTTTTCAGCGGACTGCTTTCTTCCGGCACGGCATATTTTTACTTGAAAATCGTGACCGGGCATATGGCCACTGTCAACGATGTTTTCTACGGTTTCCGGATGTACTCCGATAAGGCGCTCACGATCCAGGCCTGGATCACACTGCTCACTTTCATAGGCAATATACCGGAATATATCATTATGTACAGAATGCCGCTCCGCATGGATGCCTCCGCATTGACGCAGTACGGGCTGTGCATGATCCTGTCCGGTATCGTCTCTCTTGCACTGAACCTGTTCTATGCACCGGCCTTTTTCCTGCTGCATGATTTTCCACAGTACAGTGCCCGGGAACTGCTCGCTATGAGCCGCAGACTGATGACAGGCCATAAAGGCAGGCTGTTCTATATCTATCTCAGTTACCTGCCGCTTCTGCTGCTGGGTGTCCTTTCCTGCGGTGTTGCGTTTCTCTGGATTTTTCCGTATATGGATGCGACACTGACGGAGTTTTATATGGACATCGTTACCAATCAGGTCAGACAGTAATCTTATATTGCAAAAGCGGTTTCAAAAAGCACTCCAATGGAAACAGTAATCCCTCAGCCTGAAATACCGCAGGCTGAGGGATTTTTTTACTGTTCCTGTAAACTTTCAAAAATCAGGAATTGATCCACCGCAGATACGCATTGATAAACGGATCGATCGCTCCGTCCATCACCGCATCCACATTGCCGGATTCTTCATTGGTCCTGTGATCCTTGACCATCGTGTAGGGCTGCATGACATAGGAGCGGATCTGGTTGCCCCAGCCGATTTCCTTCACATCGCCCCGGATATCGGACAGTTTCTCGGCATTTTCCTCCTGTTTGAGCATATACAGCTTGGCTTTCAGCATCTGCATCGCCTTATCCTTATTCTGGAACTGGCTGCGCTCGTTCTGGCAGGTTACCACGATCCCCGTCGGGAAATGGGTGATGCGAATCGCCGAAGAAGTCTTGTTGATATGCTGTCCGCCCGCACCGCTGCTTCGATAGGTGTCGATTCGGATATCTTCGTCTTTAACTTCCACGTCCACATCATCTTCAATGTCCGGCATCACATCCAGCGATACGAAAGAGGTCTGCCGCTTGCCCTGTGCATTGAAAGGCGAAATACGCACCAGTCTGTGCACGCCTTTCTCTGATTTCAGATAGCCGTAAGCATTCTCCCCGTTGATCTGGAAGGTTACCGACTTGATCCCGGCCTCGTCACCGTCCAGATAATCGATCACCTCAAGGGCAAATCCTTTGCGCTCAGCCCATCTCGTGTACATACGGTAGAGCATACTGCACCAGTCACAGCTCTCCGTACCGCCCGCGCCCGCATTCAATTTCAGTATGGCATTGTTCCTGTCATACTCCCCGGACAAAAGCGTATTGATCCGGATATTCTCGAAGGTTTCCTTAAACTCTTTCAGTTCCTGTTGAATATCCGGTATGATCGCCGGGTCATTGTCTTCATATCCCATCTCGATCAGTGTCAGGATGTCATCGTACTGACTGGACAGGCCGTCCATCGTGCCGACAATATCCTTCAGATTCTTGGCCTCCCGCATCTTCTGGTTCGACTTCTCCGGGTCATTCCAGAAATCAGGGGCCTGCATTTCCATTTCCAGCTCTTCAATCCGCTTTGACTTATTCGCTAAGTCAAAGTGAATCCCTCACTTCCGCTAAGGGACTTTCATAAGCCAGGAGCTCGGATTTCATGTTATCCAATTCTACCACTTAACGTCACCACCTTTATTTTTTATTTTATAACATCGAATGTGTTATATTCTTTCTATACAGATCTTATTTTCTCCCGCAGCACTGCTTATACTTCTTTCCGGAGCCGCAGGGGCAGGGATCATTGGGATAAACCTTGGCCTCCACGCGCTTAACGGGTCCCTTCTGGAGCGTATCATCCTTATTGGTGCCGGTAACCTTGGCTACCTGCTCCCGCTCTACTTTCTGCTCGATGCGTACATGGAGCAGCAGGCGAACGGTCTCTTCCCTGATGTTCTGGGTCATATCGTCGAACATCTCATAGCCGTTCATTTTATACTCCACCAGCGGGTCTTTCTGGGCATATGCCTGTAATCCTGCACCCTGCCGCAGCTGGTCCATATCATCAATATGATCCATCCATTTCCGGTCGATCACTTTAAGAAGGATCACGCGTTCAATTTCCCGGATAGCTTCCGGCTCAGGGAACTCTGCTTCCTTTGCCTCATAGAGCTTGACCGCTTCTTCCTTTAACTGCTGTTTCAAACTGTTCTTCTTCGGTTTCAATACCCGCTCCGCATTCAGTGGCTGCAGGGGAATCGTAGGCAAAAGCAGCGTATTCAGCTCCTTGAAATCCCACTCTTCGAAATCCGTGTCGTCGCCGATGCAGATATCCACGCAGTTCTCTGTGATATCAGTGATCATCTTGTAAATGGCATCCCGCATGCTTTCGCCGTTTAAGACGCGTCTTCTCTCTTCATAGATGATCTCTCTCTGCTCGTTCATGACCTGATCATACTCAAGCAGGTTCTTTCTGATGCCGAAGTTGTTGTTCTCAATCTTCTTCTGTGCCGACTCGATGGCTTTCGTCAGCGCCTTGTGCTCGATCTCCTGCCCTTCCGGAATGCCCAGTGCGTTAAACATGGCGATCATTCTGTCCGAACCGAACAGGCGCATCAGATCGTCCTCCAGCGAAATATAGAATCTGGATTCACCCGGATCGCCCTGACGTCCGCTTCGGCCGCGCAGCTGGTTGTCGATACGTCTGGACTCATGCCGCTCCGTACCGACGATCATAAGCCCTCCTGCGGCCCTGGATTCCTCATCCAGTTTGATATCCGTACCACGGCCCGCCATGTTGGTAGCGATTGTGACCGCCCCGTGAATACCGGCATCGGCTACGATCTCGGCCTCCATCTCGTGAAACTTCGCATTGAGCACCTTGTGTTCTATGCCACGCCGTTTCAGCAGGCCGCTCAACTCTTCCGAAGCATCAATATTGATAGTGCCCACCAGCACCGGCTGTCCTTTGGCATGCGCCTCCTCCACCGCCGTCACGATGGCGCGCAGTTTCTCTTTCCTTGTCTTATATACACAGTCCTGATGATCGATACGCGCAACCGGTTTATTGGTCGGAATCGACACCACGTCCATGCCGTAGATATCGCGGAACTCCTTTTCCTCCGTCAAAGCCGTACCGGTCATACCCGCTTTTTTCTCAAATTTATTAAAAAAGTTCTGGAAAGTGATAGTCGCCAGCGTCTTGCTCTCCCGCTTCACTTTCACATGTTCCTTGGCCTCGATCGCCTGATGCAGGCCGTCGGAATAACGTCTGCCCGGCATGATACGGCCCGTGAAACCGTCAACGATCAGCACCTGATCATCTTTCACCACATAATCCTGGTCGCGGAACATCAGATTGTGAGCGCGCAGGGCCAGAATAATGTTGTGCTGAATCTCCAGATTCTCCGGATCCGCCAGATTTTCAATCTGGAAGAAGCGCTCCACCCTGGCCACACCCTGTGCGGTCAGGTTCACTACCTTATCCTTCTCATTGACGATAAAGTCACCCGTCTCCTCACGTTCCACACCCATGATGGCATCCATCTTGGTCAGCTCTTCCATGTCCTCGCCGCGGGTCAGCTGTCTGGCCAGAATGTCGCAGGCCTCATACAGCTTCGTGGACTTGCCGCTCTGCCCGGAAATGATCAGCGGTGTGCGGGCTTCGTCGATCAGGACGGAATCCACCTCGTCAATGATGGCATAGTGCAGATCCCTGAGCACCAGCTGTTCCTTGTAGATGACCATATTGTCGCGCAGGTAATCGAACCCCAGTTCATTATTGGTCACATAAGTGATATCACAGTTATAGGCTTCCCGACGCTCCTCGGATTTCATGTCGTTTAAGACAACGCCCACTTTCAGGCCCAGGAATTCATGAACCTGTCCCATCCACTCCGCGTCACGTTTCGCCAGATAGTCATTGACGGTAACGACATGTACGCCCTTGCCTTCCAGAGCATTCAGATACGCCGGCAGCAGGCAGGTCTGTGTCTTACCTTCACCGGTCCTCATCTCGGCAATACGCCCCTGATGCAGCACGATACCGCCGATCAGCTGCACACGGTAGTGCTCCGTCTTCAGGATCCTGCGGGCCGCCTCCCTCACCGTGGCATAAGCCTCCGGCAGCAGACTGTCCAGCGTCTCGCCGTCCTCCAGTCTCTTTCTGTATTCTTTCGTCTTATCGCGCAGCTGCTCGTCCGACAGTTCCATCATGCCGGGGCGCAGGCTCTCGATCTTATCGACCAGACCGCTGATGCGCTTGATCTCCCTCTCACTATGCGTTCCAAACACTTTCTGTATTACACTCATGACCGCCTCGTTTCCGTGTACCGGATGCCTTGCCCTGCACTCCGATGCACTACTTACCTTTCTTTGGCTGCTGAAATAACTGCCCGGCCTTTCCTTCATGTCGGAATGCGCCGGTATTTGATCTTTTCAGGCTTTGCGGCAGCTCAGCTTACATATATATGCACTGCCGTTTTCTATAAATATAAAATTATAAAAGACCAACGTATATTGTAGCAGATTTAGAAGGTAAATTCAACTAAAAAGAAAACCCTAGAGTCTTGCCGGGAGATCTTACAGCTTCTCCCTGATCTTCTTCTTCAGCCGAAACCACAGGCTGCCGGTATGCTTTTCATTCCGGACCAGCAGTTCATAGGCTTCCATAAGGCCCAGCGAATAGACATATCCGAACAGGCTGGCTGCAAATACAAGAATCACAAGCGCATGGTATCCCGTCCACGGTATCGTCCCGCCGACCGTCAGCGAAATGACGATCATACCGATGATAAACATGGAAACACTGGGCATTGCGATCCATCTGCACTTCTTCCCCACAATCCCATATTCCGCCGTCAGCTCTCTCAGCACATCATAATCAAACAGCAGCGGTTCTCGGCGCAGAATCTTATAGCGATCCTGCTCTGTGAACATGGCCGATACCAGCATCAGAATCCCGAGAATCACACATACGCCCATGCCTGCCATGCGCCATGCCGCATTCTCCGGAAAGATCACCCAGGGCACACCGGCCAATGCCCAGAAGAAAAAGCACAGTCCCAGACCAAGAACCGTCTTCTTCTCATTCGCAAGATATCCTCTGGCAAATTCTCTGCTGACATAGTAGCCTTTCTCGTCAATCCCGGTTTCCGTCTTTTCATCCTTCAGTAAAAAATCTACTGACACTTCAAACACATTGGACAGCTGCAGCAGCTTCTCCGTTTCCGGGAAACCCTGATCATTCTCCCATTTGCTGACAGCCTGCCTCGTAGTTCCGATCTGCTCGGCCAGCGCCTCCTGGGAAAGTCCTCTTTCTTTTCTCAGCTTAACGATTTTTTCTCCTAACTTCATCTCTGCACCTCCTGCATCCTTTCTCTGCCTCCACGGCTCAGTTTTACCCGGCTGCCAAAGAGGCGGCTGTCAGTCTCACCTCGCCGCCTCCGGCTGCCTGGCAGGTAAATACTATCGGACGCAGCCTGTTATTTGCCATCTTTCCTGCAATGCACTTTGTCAATTTCAGGTTGCGGGAGTGTTTTTGCCTGTTACATGCAGGCATTCAGGCCTCCGCATCGCCGCGCAGCACCGACTGCAGCAGGGAAACATACTCCTCAAACTGCTGCAGTCCAAAAGGGGTGATGGTATAGGTTGATTTGGTTTTCTTCTGCTCAATCACTTTCTGTGAGGTGAGGTAGCCCCATTCCTCCAGCTTCGTCAGCTGTACGCTCAAATTTCCCTGAGTCGCCTGCGTGATCTCACGCAGCTCTTTAAAGGTTCTCGAGGCGCTGACCAGCGCCGTAAGGATCTTAAGCCGCAGCGTCACGCTGAACGCTTCGGGTATCGTATCTATGTTCATTGATCACAGTCATGCCTTTCTTTCAGTTCTATCTGCCGGTGGCCCCGTTTATCGGCGCTCTCCGGATTCCCGGCGCTCTTCTTTCTTCTTATTCCACAGATAAACGCCCAGCGCCACATACCCCGGACAGGTAACGGCTATGGAATAGACCGAACTGTATACAAGATTCGTCTGTGTCTGCCCGCCTACGGAAAAGGGAATGCCGGACGAAGGCATACATGTCTCCAGGAGCATAAAACAGAACAGGTTCAAAACCGCCAGCGCCATGAAAATCCTCTTCTGTAGAATGTATCCGCATATGACGAGAAAAATGGAGACCAATAGGATACTCGCTATACTTTCCATAAAATTACTGCCCCGGATCTGTCCTGCCCCTTCCACAACGAGTCCGTCCGCTGTAAAAAGACGGAAAACATTCACGACGGCCGCTGTCGCCGGTATCACCCCCGCCATAAAGCCCCAGATCCCGAACATGCTCAGATAATATTTATTCGAATATTTCTTCTCACTGCGATAAATCCAGAGAAAACTCACCACCAGCAAAAGCGGCCAGATATAGCTCATCACATAACTTCCCAGCATAACACGGGGCATGAAATGCATCTCCAGCAGGAGCCACACATATTTGACCCCGTTAAAAGCCGCCAGCAGAAAACACATCAGGTACATGCCCCTGTAATGTACTTTGGCATCATCCAGTGTCTCTTTGATGGCTGTAATGTCCTGCAGTGCGATATTGATTTTGTCATTCATCCTGTTCGCCTTCCCTTCTCTGTATGGCTTCGTTTCCCGGCTCATTGGTTTATTTGTTTGTTTATATTATAAACCAGTTTACAGCAATTCTTCTCTCATGTCAAGCACAGGACTGAACTTACCCAGGATAAACTTATAAAGTTACAAAAGTGTAAAATTGCTTTTCTGTATGCAATTTTTAGGATAAAAAATCTGGGA
>VSOD01000429.1 GCA_009774655.1 Lachnospiraceae bacterium | reverse complement strand
TTTAGGCAATTGTTAAATTGCCATACCCGTTGATTTTACTGGGTTTCCTTGTTGTTTCTATATAAATTTTCTCTCCGCAAATGATATAATGGAAATACCACTAACCACAATACTACTCACGGAGGAGAAAATTTATGGCTGTTAAATACCATCAGATTTCTTTAAAAGATATCTTTTCAGACTGCAGAGATATGTTCATCGACGATACCCCTTCCTTTTTCCAGCTCCTTGAAGAACATTTCGATCTCTCTGAATTTATCCCTTCTGTCTTTTATAACGCTTTTTACCAGCATCTTGGTCGCAAAAGGGATTATCCCCTTACCGCCTTCCTTTCCGCCCTCATCCTCCAGAAGATCTTCTCTATCCCTACAGATTCCCTTCTTATTCTTCTGCTCCATATCTGTAAGGAACTTAGGGATTTCTGTGGCTTTTCAAAAGTCCCTGATGCTCCGCTTTTTACACGCTTCAAACTCGGTTTTGCAGACCACATTGAACTCATGTTCCAGCAGATGGTGGATTATACCGAACCCATCTGTCAGACCGTCGACGCTTCCCTTGCCTCCATGCTTACCTTCGATACCTCCGGTATTGAGCTTTATGTCACGGAAAATAATCCCAAAACCCTCAATTCCCTGATCCGCCGTCTCAAGACTTACTATAAGGATAATCCTGATGTTGACCCTTATAAGATGGCTTACGGTCTCATGCCTTCACAGGCTGCTTCCTGCTCTGACGCAAAACAGCAGTATATCAACGGCCATTTCTGCTATGCTGACAAGTTCGCCATCCTCACGAACGGCCTGGGCATCGTGCGGCACATCACTTTTCTGGATGATGATTTTAAGGCCGCCCACCCGGAAGTCCCTGTGGAAAAGAAGTCAGACTCCCCGGATGAGGATAAATCCATCGGCGATTCCTCGTCCTTAAAGCCAATCCTCTCTGATTTCTTTTCGCTCCACCCAGGCTTCCACCCTGATACCTTCCTGGGCGATTCCGCTTTTGACACCATTGATACTTACGGCTTCCTTAAGGATGAATTTCATTTTTCCAGAGCCCTTATCCCATATAACCCCAGGAATGAAAGCACACTTGAAAAAGTCGGCTATAATGCTTACGGCTATCCCACCTGTCCCAAAGACAGCACACTGGACATGAAATATGCCGGACACTGCCATGAGAAAGGGCGTTCAGACCGCGACAAATGGGTCTGCCCTAAAGTCCACATGGTAAAAGGGCGATGGGTATGCGATTGTCAAGATCCCTGCAGCACCGCTAAAAAAGGGCGTACAACCTATACTTATGAAAACATGGACTTCCGTATGTTTCCCGGTATCCAGCGGGATTCTGATGAATGGGTTTCCCTTTATAAAATCAGGACCATCGTGGAAAGAAGCATTAACCATTTCAAGATCAACATGTGTGTCGCCGGGAGGAAGACCCGCAACCATGTCACTACAAAAGCGGATGTATTCCTCGCCGGGATTGCCAGCCAGCTTACCGTGATCGTCGCCCACCGTATGAGTTATCCACAATATATCAGAAGCCTCAAACCGCTAATTGCCTGAAAAAATATCAAGTTTTCATAATTCTTGTGCAGGCTTATTAAAATATGTCTGAAATTCAATATTGTCTGTCAATTCAGAAATAATTCCGAATAATAACTCGTTTTTTCTCCTTATATACGGATAGTTATCCACATCAAAGACAAAAAACATTTAACAATTACCTATTTTACTATGGTTTCTTTTTCTATGGTTCCTTTTCCTTTACAGTTAACGCTGTTAAATATTTTGCTTCTGCTGGAATGACAGTCACCGCTGTCTACCTGTTTTTATCTCCATACACTTGGATCTCGAAGGATTCCGCCACACACTTTCTTGCCGCTGCCAGTCCCGCCAGTTCCCCGGCTTTGATCATCTGCGCCATGATATTGCCGATGGCCGTCGCTTCTCCCGGTCCCGCATAGACCGTCTTACCCGTGGCCTGTGCCGTCAGCCGGTTCAAATACGCTGCATTGGCGCCACCGCCGATCACATGAATACTATCGTAGGTCCTTCCGGTATTTTTCTCAATCTCCCGCACCGTCTGTCCATAACATTCCGCCAGGCTGCGGTAAATGACCCGGGCAGTCTCCCCCGGCGTTTCGGGTACCTGCTGCCCCGTCCTGCGGCAATAATCCTGCACCGCCTTCGTCATGTTCTCCGGCGCCAGGAAACAGGCATCGTTTGCATCCACCAGCGACATAATATCCTGTTCCTCCTCCGCCATCCGGCAAAGTTCAGCAAAGGAATACCTGTCATGCAGTTCATGACGCACCGACTGGATCATCCAAAGCCCCATGATATTTTTCAGATAGCGGAACCGGTATTCATACCCGCCCTCATTGGTGAAATTAGCCTGCCTGCTCTCTTCCCTGCAATCCGCTTCCGGCAATTCCACCCCCATCAGCGACCATGTACCGGAACTGATATACAGCCCGTCTCCCTCCGCTTTCGGCATCGCCATCACCGCCGAGGCCGTATCGTGACTGCCGCATAACACCACCTTGCAGTCAAAACCAACCTGCGCCGCAATGTCTGCTTTCAGACTGCCGACTTCGCTGCCCGGCGTCTGCAACGGCAAAAACATCTCTTCCGGATATCCCAGCAGCCGGATCAGCTCCCTGTCCCACTGTTTTGTTACCGGACTGACAAGCTGTGTGGACGTTCCGTTTGTATACTCGGAAACCTTTTTCCCCGTCAAAAGAAACTGAAAATAATCCGGCAGCATCAGAAATGTCTTAGCCTTCTTTAGTATCTCCGGTTGTTTCAGCCTGTCCGCCATCAGCTGATAAATCGTATTGAAAATCTGCTTCTGTATCCCCGTTCCCGCGTAGAGTTCGCTTTCCCCGATCAGCCTGTAGACTGCTTCATCACACCCGTTTGTCCTGCCGTCACGGTAACCGTATGTATCGCCCAGCACCTGATCCTGTTCGTCCAGCAGCACATAATCCACCGCCCACGTGTCCACTGATATGCTTTGCGGTATTTTACCGGCTTTCGTACATGCTTTCATGCCGTTTAGGATTTCCGCATACAAACGCTGTGTATCCCACACAAGCTTACCGTCCTTATTTGCCATCCCGTTTTCAAAGCGGTAAATCTCTTCCAGATGCATTTTCCCATCTTCCAGATGCCCCAGCATGTGCCTTCCGCTGGATGCCCCGATATCCACCGCCAGATAATACCTGCTCATGATCTCCCCTCCGTTTCTTCTTAAGATTATCTGTTAGGAACTGTTAAGAATTCACTTTGCACAGCCGCAGGTTAAATCTTATTCAGATACCCCCACCGTTACCCGGTCCCTGCAGTAACTTGCCTTCGTCCGATTCATTCCTGATGGACTTTTGTTCTCTCTACGATTATCATATAAGAATAGGAGCCAAAAAATAAGGTCGCCTCCGGACAAAATGAGGGGACTTACTGGCACAAAACGAACAAGTTCGTTTACGGGAGTCGTTTCGCAATCCCGAATAACAGAGGTAAATATGAGAGAAGAACTGTTACATCACCTGCGGCAGATTACCGCCGAAGAAAAAGCCCTTCTGCAGGGACATGCCGACATCCAGAAAGAAATCTACACTTCCAGCCGGGAGTTTGTGGTGGACAACGCAAAACTTCTGCAACGCGGGCACCTGATCGAGATCCGTCCTCACACCCGCTTCACGCATTTTCCCAGACACCGTCACAAC
>VSOD01000428.1 GCA_009774655.1 Lachnospiraceae bacterium | reverse complement strand
ATCATATATATCGTTCATACATTGGTAAAAATAAAGAGAAATTCTGCAAAATATACAAATTTGTATGGAAATAAATTTTGGAAAACAGGTTGACTTCAAAAGCGCCGTGTGCTATAGTGTTTGCACGAGATAAGATTTAGGTCTTTTTTTTATGCTTAAAATCAGTGGATCAGATGATTGACCAATACACGTGGAGGTAGCAAAATGCGTACGAGAATCACATTAGCATGCACAGAGTGCAAACAGCGTAACTACAATACGACCAAGGATAAGAAGACACATCCTGACAGAATGGAGACGAAGAAGTACTGCAGATTCTGCAGGAAGCATACTCTGCACAAGGAAACAAAATAACCGTCGATTTTATGAGAATGGAGGATTAGTATGGGAGAATCCGTAAAATCAGATAAAACATCCAAACTTGTAAAATTCTGGAATGGTGTAAAGACTGAATTTAAGAAAATTACCTGGCCTGACAGAGAGGACCTTATGAAGCAGTCGGTTGCGGTTGTCGTTATCTCCGTCATTGTCGGACTGATCATCACGGTGCTGGATTTCGGTATGCAGTATGGTGTGGATTTCATAACAACGCTTAAATTTTAAGACGCTTTAAGTTCTGAGAAAGGCTGGTAATCAGTATGGCAGAAGCAAATTGGTATGTTGTTCATACTTATTCCGGGTATGAGAACAAAGTAAAAGCCAACATCGAGAAGACGATCGAGAACAGACATCTGGAAGAGGAGATTCTGGAAGTCAGAGTGCCTATGCAGGATGTTGTGGAGATGAAGAACGGCGCCCGTAAGACCGTTCAGAAGAAAATGTTTCCAGGCTATGTTTTGATCAATATGATCATGAATGACGATACATGGTATGTTGTGAGGAATACAAGAGGTGTCACGGGATTCGTCGGACCGGGCAGCAAGCCGGTGCCGCTCACCGAGGCGGAGATGAAGCCGCTCGGTATCAAGACAGAGAATGTGAGCGTTGATTTTGCGGAAGGCGATACCATTGCAGTGGTTGCCGGTGTCTGGAAGGATACGATCGGCGTTGTGCAGCGGATGGATTTCGGCAAGCAGACAGCGACGATCAATGTGGAGCTGTTCGGCAGGGAGACTCCTGTGGAGATCAGCTTTGCAGAAGTAAGAAGAATGTAAGAGATATTTATTCCGCCTGGCGGATTAGATATACTGTGGGAGTGTGATTTCGGCGGTGCCGAAATCGAAAGAATCCGCTGACGCTGGATTCTTTCAAGACGGATTGCCAAAAACCGACATCATACGCCCGTACCACATTATATTAGGAGGTGCCATTATGGCAAAGAAAGTTACAGGATATATCAAGTTACAGATTCCTGCTGGCAAAGCTACGCCAGCGCCGCCGGTTGGTCCTGCACTGGGTCAGCACGGTGTTAACATCGTTGAATTTACGAAGCAGTTCAACGCAAGGACAGCCGACAAGGGTGACGTTATCATCCCGGTTGTGATCACGGTTTATGCAGACAGAAGCTTCAGTTTCATCACGAAGACTCCCCCTGCAGCAGTTCTTTTGAAGAAAGCATGCAACATCAAATCCGGTTCCGCGGTTCCGAACAAGACCAAGGTAGCTACAATCTCCAAAGCGAAGCTCCAGGAGATCGCCGAGACCAAGATGCCTGATCTGAATGCGGCAAGCCTGGAAGCAGCGATGAGCATGATCGCCGGAACTGCACGAAGCATGGGTATTACAGTAGAAGAGTAATGGAGGATTTGACATGAAACATGGTAAGAAATATGCAGAGGCGGCGAAGCTGGTAGATCGTTCCACGCTCTATGATACAGCAGATGCCATCGCTCTGGTTAAGAAGACAGCGACAGCTAAATTTGACGAGACTGTAGAAGTTCATATTAAGACCGGTTGTGACGGACGTCATGCGGAGCAGCAGGTCCGCGGTGCGGTCGTACTGCCCAACGGTACAGGTAAGACCGTGAAGGTACTGGTATTTGCCAAGGGTGACAAGATTGCCGAGGCTGAGGCGGCAGGAGCCGATCACGTAGGAGGCGACGAGCTGATCCCCAGAATCCAGAATGACGGATGGCTGGATTTCGATGTGGTTGTAGCAACTCCCGATATGATGGGCGTTGTAGGACGTCTCGGTAAGATCCTCGGTCCCAAGGGCCTGATGCCGAACCCGAAGGCAGGTACGGTAACGATGGACGTTACCAAGGCTGTCAACGATATCAAGGCAGGTAAGATAGAGTACAGACTGGACAAGGCCAACATCATCCATGTTCCGGTAGGCAAGGTTTCCTTCGACGAAGCGAAGCTGCAGGAGAATGTCGATGCACTGATGGAGGCGATCGTTAAGGCAAGACCGTCAGCGTTAAAAGGCCAGTACTTAAGAAGCATTACACTGGCAACTACGATGGGTCCTGGTGTAAAGGTTAACACAGCGAAATATTAATTTTTATAAAAAGGATTCCTGTCGGAGACGGTGGGAATCTTTTCTGTTTTGCAAACGGGACTAAAGGGGAATTCATGAGGAGACGAAGAAAGAAGAGGAGATCCAGGTTCATAGGGCCTTTCTGTATTACGCTGACCTGTGTTGTAGCGACAGGGCTTTTTGCCATGCTTTCCTATCAATGGATCATAGAACCGGCGAAGTCCAGAGAGATGAGCCATTTTCAGGTGAGTGCCAAGCGGGACACAGGCGGTGCAACCGTGCAGACGGGGCAGAGCATGGAGCAGATTGAGGAACAGATCGAGGAGATCAAGAATGTCAACGACAAGTATGCGGATGTGCTGAACGATCCTGCCTATATGGTGGAAAACAATATCTATGCCAAGGACGCGGCGGACCCGACACAGGTGTCAGTTGCGTTTGCGGGGGATATTTTATTCGATCCGGGCTATGCGGTAATGAGTAAGCTGCAGCAGAACGGCGGGCAGATCTCGGCGGGCATCGCGCCGGATCTGATCGAGGAGATGAGAAGCGCGGACATCATGGTGCTCAACAATGAATTTCCCTATTCGGACAGAGGGACGCCTACGCCGGAGAAGCAGTTTACCTTCCGCGCCCGACCGCAGACCGTGTCCTATCTGGGAGATCTGGGTGTGGATCTGGTGTCGCTTGCCAACAATCATGCTTACGATTATGGCGAGACGGCGTTTCTGGATACGATGGATACGCTGGCGCAGGCCGGCATTGCCTATGTGGGCGCAGGCCGTAACCTGCAGGAGGCCCGCAGGCCCGTGTACTACATCATCAATAATATGAAGATCGCCTTCGTGGCCGCCACCCAGATCGAGCGGCTGGACAATCCGGACACGAAGGGCGCGACGGATACTTCCGCCGGGGTATTTCGCTGCTGGAACGGCGACAATCTTCTGGAGACGGTGCGGGAGGCCAGACAGAACAGCGATTTCGTAATCGTTTTCCTCCACTGGGGTACGGAGAATCAGGATACCATCGACTGGGCGCAGGAGAAGCAGGCGCCGGAGGTGGCGGAGGCAGGCGCAGACCTGATCATCGGCGCGCACCCTCATTGCCTGCAGCAGATCAGTATGGTAAACGGGGTGCCGGTCGTGTACAGCCTGGGCAACTTCTGGTTCAACTCCAAGACGGTGGATACCGGCATGGTCAAAGTGGTGCTGAATGAGAACGGCCTGCAGAGCCTGCAGTTTATCCCCTGCCTGCAGAGCGGCTGTAAGACATCGCTTGTGCAGGGGGAGGAGAAGCGCCGGATCCTCAATTATAT
>VSOD01000427.1 GCA_009774655.1 Lachnospiraceae bacterium | reverse complement strand
GTGAATTTAACAAATTCCTCACCGGCTTTGTTCTTTTTCGAGAAAAAGAAGGTTATCCCGTTCCGGGATAACCGTGGTTATAGGAATAAAATTTTTATCGGAACAAGCCGCAAAAACCATTGTAATCACAAGGATAATGCGGTAAAAAGTTCCGATAAAAATATATCCGTGCAAGAGAATTGGATGGGAGGAAAAATTTCTGATTTAGAAAAAGTTCCTATAAAAATTGGCACAATAATCATTGTTCGATATGCTATAGGAAGCAGGGACATCCCTGACTACTATATGAGGAGGACTACTTATTGTGATAACAAGAGAAAAAGTACCAGTTGAAGGACTGCTGGAAAGCTACGAGGCTGCCCTGATGCAGACAGGGTACAGTATCACCACAAAGCTGTTGCTTATACGACGGGCGGATCTTATGATCCGGCAGCATCTGAACGAAGGCATGGTGTATTTTGACCAGTCTGTCATCAATCGTTATTTGAGAGAGATTGATGACAGATATTTCAGGGGTACTATGCAGAAAAAACATTATGAGCGAACAAAACGTGAAATCGACCGTTTCGTCAGCTATGTCTGCACAGGACGGATTGATGCCCTGTCAAGTACGCTCCGTGGAGCCAGGCAGGAACTGACACCAACATTCAAGCAGATTGCAGAGGAATTTATAGCAGGGGATTTTCATCCTAATACCCGCTGTGACATACGATGGGTGGCATACAAATACTTTGCTTGGCTGGAAGACCGGGGATTCAAAGATATGTCAGGTGTCGGAGCCATACATATCCAGAAATTTCTTCTGTTCTGTTCAGAACACTATGCGCCGGGTACCATCCACAATGTACGTCTGTATTTGAAGAAACTGTACGCTTTCCTCCATATGACCGGGCAGGTGAACGATGATTATTCAGCATTGTTTTCCTTTTCGGTGCAGCGGGAAAAAAGGGTGTTCCCGGTTCTTCCAAAATCAGATATAGCTAAGCTGCTGGACGCAATCGACCGTTCAACGGTCAAAGGAAAACGTGACTACGCGATTATGATGCTGGGGACTGTCCTCGGCCTGCGGGCCTGTGATGTGATAGCTCTGAAGCTGGAAGATATAGACTGGCTTCGGGGTGAAATCCGCATTGTGCAGTCCAAAACCTCCTATCCGGTGCATCTGCCATTAACACAGGATGTGGGGGAAGCCCTGAAAGATTACATTCTTAATGCCCGGCCACATACAGCGGACAATGAAATTTTTCTCCGTATCAATGCGCCGCACAAAAGGCTTGCTGCCGCAGTGACAGTAGGAGAAATTTATAGGGACTGCTGTATCGCTGCCAGCCTGCCGGCAAGTACCCGGTTCCATAATCTACGCCGTGCGCTTGGCACGTCTATGGTGACAAACGGAATCTCTGTCTATGATGTCGCTCAGGTATTCGGGGACAAAAACGTCAACTCAACAAAGCCCTATCTTGCTGCGGATATGGAACATCTTAAAATGTGTGCATTAACCTTTGCGGGAATTGAGCCGGAAGGCGGTGAGCCTCAATGATAAAATTTTCAAGCGTATTCGGAGAACGGATTTCAAATTTTCTGGACTATCGCACCGCACGTGGTTATAAAAGAGAAACCTACCTCCGGCATTTCATAAAATTTGATTGCTGGTGCATGGAAAAGCATCCAACACAAACAAAACTGTCCCGCGAACTTGTTCTCGACTGGATTAATGATGCTGTGGTTTCCAGCTACAATACTGCCCAACGGGTTGCATCCATGCGGCAGTTTGCAAGATACCTGTGTGCTATTGGAGAAGAAGCATATATCCTGCCAGAAAAATATGCCCCGCTTAAAAGCAGGGCAACTGCTTACCTTTTTACTGACATGGAGTTGTCGGCTCTTTTCAGGGCCATTGACCAACTGCCACCCACAAAAAAGGAACCTTTTCTGAATGAAATTGCCCCTGCCTTGTACCGCCTGATCTATACCTGTGGCCTGCGCCCAAATGAAGGCCGGGAGCTATTGGCGGAAAACATCCATTTAGAAACTGGCGAAATCCTCATTACGCATACTAAGCGGAACAAAGAACGTATTGTTGTCATGTCGGATGATATGCTTATTTTTGCACGCAAATATGAACAGCGGCGAAGGCTTTTTTGCTGTGAAAATCCATACTTCTTTCCATCTGCAAATGGTGGGGCGTTGACAACGGAAACCTTGTATTCCGCATTCAACAGGGCTTGGTCCCATGCAGAACTGGCGGGGAAGTATCCAGGGAAAGTTCGTGTGTATGATCTCAGGCATCGATTCGCTTCGGCTTGTCTGAACCGCTGGCTCAATAATGGAGAAAATTTAATGGCCATGCTCCCATTCCTTCGTGAATATATGGGGCATGGCAGCTTGTCCGAAACGGCATACTACATCCATATCCTGCCGGAAAACATCATCAAGTCTTCCGCTATTGATTGGGATAAATTTAACGCGATGTTCCCGGAGGTGACGGAATGATGAAGACTGGAGAAAGTTCACTATTTCCACTGTTATACGACTACCTGAAAACCTACCTGCCCAAGCAACGCAATGTTAGCCACAACACAATCCTTTCATACCGAAAAGCCTTAGAAGAACTTCTGGACTATGTGAAAGAGCGCGAACAGATACCGCTAGGCAGCATCTCTTTTGAACATCTGACTGCCGATGTTATTTTTTCGTTTCTTGAACATCTCGAATTGGAAAAGGGGTGCTCTATTTCTACACGCAATGCCAGATTTGCTGCAATCCGTGCTTTTATGGACTATGCAGCCGATCATGACATAACGTTAATCGCTAATCTCAATAAGTTGAAGAAGGTTCCATTCAAGAAGCCTGACAACACGATTATGGTAGATTATATGAGCATGAGGGCGATTACCGCGATTATTGAGCAGCCAGACATTAATACACCAAAAGGACTGCGCGATAGATTTTTTATTATGCTTTTGTATGATACTGGCGCACGGGTTCAAGAGGTACTTAACTTAAAGCTGGGGGATTTGCAGTTAGGCCAGTTACCCAAAGTTACGCTGTTTGGAAAGGGACGAAAAACCCGTGTTGTGCCATTAATGGAAAAAACAGCTCAACATTTAAAAAAATATTTGTCCGTATTCCATAAGGATACTGCTCAAAATGTTGATGCGCCATTATTCTATTCAGTAATTCATGGCAACAAGCAACGTCTTTCTGACAGACGAATTAGATATGTACTCCAAAAATATGGCGAACAGGCCCGGCGTGTTTGTCCTGAAGTTCCCTCCAATGTATATCCGCATTTATTGCGTCATAGCCGCGCGATGCATTTATATCAAGAAGGCATGGATTTGACACTTGTATCCCAATGGCTTGGACACTCGCAGCTTGAAACCACTCAAATTTATGCCCATGCAGATACTGAGCATAAGCGTAAGGCTATTGAAGCAGCTACGCCGCAGGACAATCCGCTCTACTCCAAGCTAAATTCTGCGAGATATACTGTAACTGACGAAGAAACTCTCAAGAAATTGACTGGGTTAAAATAGCTGTATTTTTATAGGAACTTTTGGGGAATTTGAAATTTATTCCCGTACACAATTTCCTGGCATAGTTGAATTTTTATCGGAACTTTTTACCGCTGTATCCTTGTATTTTCAAGGATTCTTGTAACTTGTTCCGATAAAAATTTTGTTCCTATAACCGTGGCAAGCAATGCCCCAGGATAGCCATCCGGCTCCTGGCGCTGCTTGTTGGGGATTCCCCAAGCCCCTTT
>VSOD01000426.1 GCA_009774655.1 Lachnospiraceae bacterium | reverse complement strand
AATAATAGCTGTCAAACTGTTGTATGGATATCATTTCAGGATATGGCGACAGCGCGGCCGTCAAGCCGTGTCGCAAATAAATCAAACGAGGAGGAATAACAATGAAAGCAAACATTGCTAAGAAGGTACTGCTTTGCACGTTGTCTGCAGCCCTTTTGGCAGCGCCTTGTGCCGGAGTATCTGCAGCCGGCACGAAAGCGGCAAGCTCTGGCAGCAGCATCACTGCGGAGGTGGAGGAGATCGTTACTGCCAATGCCTGGGTGGGAAGCGATGACAATTCCGGAAGCGGTTCTTCGGTGACGGTTGCACAGGTTCCGGTAACGAGTTCTGTCGGAGGGGTGAAGTCTTCTCTGCCTGGCGTTTATCTTGCAACAAGTGTGAGAGGCACGGCAATTACGAGCAGCCTTACGTCTATTGCAGACAACTATGGGCTTAAGAACGGTGAGCGGCCTTATGCAAGAATCTACAACATGGACAGCAGGAAGAGCCACCTTGCACAGGCATGCATAGACGATGCGGCTGCAGCTATGGGAGCGGTTACCGGACCGGCCATCAATGTGGAGATCGGCAAGATGGCATCCGGTAAGTTCAGCCTGCTTCCGGCAGACGGGGCAGAGATCACCTTGAAGGTGGGCGTGCCGAAGTCCTTTGCACAGAGCGACAAGACATTTGCAGTCGTTGCCGTGCGTCCGGGCGGCGTTGTATCTGTTCTGACAGACACGGATACAGATCCGAACACGGTTACTTTCGATACGACGGCAGGTCAGGGTGTATATGCGTTGATCAAATATTAATGCGGTACAGTACCGGAATGAGGTTGGAAAAAGAAGGCTCTTTTTCCAACCTTTCTGCTGTATTAATTTAAGGAACAGGAATAGAGGGAGATGTTATGAGGCTTAAAAAAAGAAAAGAATGCCTCTTTTTTTTATTGTTTGCTTTTCTTATTTTCGGCATTTTTCAATATAGTATTCATAAAATATTCGGCATGGTCTATTTTCCGGACGAATTCGGTTACTGGGCCAGCGCGGCAAAGTGGAATGGATATGACTGGAGCAGTCTGACTGCGCTTGGATCTTATTATTCTTTCGGTTACAGTATACTGCTGGCGCCGATCCTGCGGCTTGGATGTGACGGCGTGACGGCTTACCGGATGGCGGTAGCACTCAACATGCTGCTGCAGGCGCTGGCAGCGCCAATGCTGTATGGCATTTTTCGCCGGATCTTTCCGGCATCGGATAGACAGCCGGCGGTCTGCGCCGTGGGAATTGCACTTTTTTATCCGGTCTGGATCTTTTACGCGCAGGTAACACTGGCGGAAGGACTTCTTTTTTTCTTATATATCGGCGTTATCTATCTGTTGGCACGGACGGTGGAAAAGGCCCGTCCGGGAACGATTCTGCTGTTGTCGGCGGCATTGGTCTATCTGTATTTTGTTCATATGCGGACGGTCGGGGTGCTGGCAGCCGCGGTGCTGGTGCTTCTGTGCTGGCTGTGGCAGGAACCTGCTTATCGCCGGAGGATGCTTATCGGTTTTGGGGTGCTGGCAGCCGGCGGTATTTTGGGAATTGTGCTGCGTCTTGTGGTGATCGGGGCCGTGTATGGGAATACGGAGCAGGAGATGCTTGCAGCAAACGACCTTACAGGGCAGCTTTCGAGAGTGGCGGCGGTTTTTTCTGCAGAAGGGATTGTGCGGTTTTTCTGCGGAAGTGTGGGGAAATTGTTTTATCTCGGGGCGTCCTCTTTCGGGACTGTGTATTATGCTCTGGTTCATATCGGAAAAACCGGTGTCGGATTCCTGCGGAAACTGCGGCATAAAGAGAAGATCCGAAGAGAAGAATGGCTGAGCCTGTTTCTGCTGTTTTCTTTTGCGGGGCAGTTTCTGATCACGGCGGTCTATATGAATGAACCGAGACGGGCGGATGAGGTGGTATACGGAAGATATAACGATTATCTGCTGCCCGTTTTTATGGGAACGGGTTTTCTTGTGATGTATCGGTGCAGAAGGCTTGTCAGAACGACGGTGGCCGTGACGGCGGTGCAGACTGTCATGCTGCCGGTTGTACTGTACGGAGAGCGGCTGTATGGCGGCAGTGAGATGCAGGGATATTTTATGGCGGGGATTGCCTATCTGGTGGATGACCTCCACTTCGAGGCGCTGCCGGACCTGACAGCCATTTGTCTTCTGGTGGATCTGATGATCGTGCTGTTTTCCGTGCTGGTCTGGCTGGGGAGAGAGAAGAAGCTGGATGTCTGCGTCATGGCTCTGGTTGTTTTTGCACAGATCATGCTGGGCTTCCGGCTGCACCACAAATATACGTACCTGTTCAATGAGCTGATCTACCGGGAGGTGCAGCTTAGCGGGTTTATCGGTCAGAAGGCGGGACAAAAGATCACCTGTCTGTATGAAGGCGGGACGGCGTACATTGATGTGATCCAGTTTAATCTTCCGCAGCATAAGATCGACGTGATCACAGAAAAAGAGATGACAGGCATATGTGATCCGGAAGAAAGGGGAGACGCAGCGCCGGGAGAGTATTTGCTTCTGGATATAGACAGCGCGTGGCGGGAACGGGTCGGGGAATGCTGGATTCCCTGCGCGGAAAGTGCCTGTTTTGCAGTGTATGAGAGAGAATCCTTCCTTGACTTTAGTGATTAAAAGTGCTAAAGTGTGAAAGGCGGTTTTTGTAGACGGCCGGAACCAATAACAGGAAAGGGGACTGTTCATGTCAACATTGGAGGAGATTCGAAACCGTTTTAAGAAAGATCGTTTTGCGACGGAGGCCGCGGGGATCGTCATTGACCATGCAGAGCCGGGGAAGGCGGTGTGCTCTCTGACGTTGGAGGAGAAGCATATGAATGAGAATAATGTACCCATGGGCGGCGCTGTCTTTACGCTGGCGGATTTTACCTGTGCCATCGCATCGAACGGGTATTCCGAAAAGAAGACGGTCAGCCAGCAGGTATCCATTACCTTTCTCGCGCCGGCGAAGGGCAGCCGTCTGATCGCGGAGGCATCCTGTCTGAGGGAGGGGCGCACCACGGCGTTCTATGCGGTGGATGTGAAGGACGAGCTGGGAAATTATGTGGCTCATGCCACGATGAACGGATATATTATGAAGTAACGGATGATATATAGTAAACGAAATTTCTAATGTCGTTAACTATAGATTGTGGAATTTGAGAAGGAGGAACTCTATCATGGTGATCACGGAGTTTTTGGAGCGCAACGCGCGCCTGTACGGTTCAGATACGGCGCTGGTGGAGCTGAATCCCTCCCAGGAGCGGGACAGTGCGGTAACCTGGCGGGAGGCGAGTCTGATCGAGAGCGCGGAAAACGGCGCTCCTTACCGCCGGGAATTAAGCTGGGCGGATTTTGACAGGCGGGCCAACCGTTTCGCAAATCTGCTCCTAAGCCGTGGCCTGGAGCGGGAGACGAAGGTGGGTATTCTGATGATGAACTGTCTGGAATGGCTGCCCATCTATTTTGGGATATTGAAGGCGGGCGGCGTGGCCGTGCCCTTGAATTTCCGTTATTCGGCGGAAGAGATCAAATACTGTCTGGAGCTGGCGGATGTGGAGGTGCTGGTGTTCGGACCGGAGTTTATCAGCCGTATGGACACGATCGCGAAGGATCTGCCGGGGATTAAGACGATGTTTTTCCCGGGCCCGGAGGGACCTTCCTATACGGAAGACTTTTTAAAACTGATGGGATTCTGTTCTTCCAGCGCGCCTCCGGTGGCGCTTCAGGAGACGGATTATGCGGCCATCTAT
>VSOD01000425.1 GCA_009774655.1 Lachnospiraceae bacterium | reverse complement strand
CGGGGACTCGGGCTGTGGGTTATCGATTCTTTTTGTTGATTTTATTTTTTTAATTCACCCGGAACAGGAGCTGCTTATAGAAACATTGGCGGCGGATATTTTTGTCAGCAAATATTATCTCATAAGGAAATTTAAAAGCAGTATCGGGATGACACCGCATCAGTTCTGTATCCAGAACCGAATACGAAAATCACAAGGGCTGCTGGATGAGGAAAAGACAGTCAGCAGGATTGCTGTGGAAATGGGATTTTATGATCAGAGCCATTTTGACAAGGCGTTCCAGAGGATCGTCGGGATATCCCCATCAGAATATATCCATTCTAAAAAACTGATAAGGCAGAGTACATAGGGCAATTTTTTACAAGACATGATTGTTTCCGGGGAATATGATTGAAACGTAAGACAGATAACATATTTTATCGGAGGTGCAGAATGGATACATTTGAATTGTTTAACAATGGAAAATTAGTTTTGCCGGAAAAAGAGACTGGCTTTGCAGGGATTGAATGGTCAAAGCATCCGACTTTTAAGGGTGTCGAACTGAAACACATCATTACGGCAAAGGACACAGACGGGAAGTTCAGTTACCATTTAGTGCGGATTGCTCCCGGTTGCAGTATTGGGAACCATACTCATGAACCCCAGTTGGAAACGCATGAGGTGATAAAGGGGAGCGGGAGATGTGTGAATGCAGGCAGCACTATTCCGTATGAGGCCGGTACGATATCCATCATGCAGACAGGCGTACCGCATGAAGTCACTGCAGGTTCAGAGGGGTTATATCTGTTTGCCAAATTTATGCCTGCATTATGTTGAACTGAATAATAAGGATAATAAGCAAGACCGCCGCACTATGGCCATCATCCGCCATATGCGGCGGTCTGCCTTTTCCGCAGGCAGGCCGGGCGGCCTGATAAGGGAAATCATTTGGAAAGCGGGGAAATCAGAGGTAATATGCCTACATGGTGGTTTGGGTTTGTGCCGCCTTATATCGGACGAATGGCGAAAAACTTTAAACCTGTTTTTGGATTTTTATAGAAAAGGAAAAGATTTCGTTCCCTTTCAAATAGGGTTTCGTTCCCTCGCGGCTGACTGCGCCAAAATTCTGCCGATATAAAAAGTAAAAAGAATTGTCCGTGGGGAAGCTATGCCCATGGAAAGTGAATTGCAGGTGATGGGATTGAACATAGCCATATGTGATGATGAGAAGATTATCCGTGAACAGATAAAGGAACTGACAGAAAAAGAAATACCGGGCATATGTGCCGGATTATACGAGACGGGGGATGCGCTGCTTGCCGCCGGGAAGCAGTTTGACATTGTGTTCCTTGACATACAGATGGAGGGGACGGACGGGATTGAAACGGCGAAAAGGCTCAGGCAGAGGGATGAAGATACCATACTGATCTTCATAACAGGCATCCGGGAATATGTTTTCGAGGCGTTTGACGTGGCGGCGTTCCACTATCTGCTAAAGCCCATTGAGGAAGAAAAGTTCCGGGAGGTGTTCCGCAGGGCAGGACGGGAGCTGGAAAAGCGGAAAAGCAAACGGCGGGAAACAGTGTTCATAAAGGCGAGGAACAGGAGCTTTTCACTGGAAAAGGACAGCATCCTCTATATCGAGAGCAGGGGGAAGAAAGTGGAGATACACACCACGGGGGAGGCCATAGAGGCATATGCGTCCATGAATGAAATGGAGGGGCAGCTTGGAGGCGGGTTCTTCCGTTGCCACAGGGGGTATCTGGTGAACATGGCATATGTGGCGGAATATGACAGCGGGAGCATTACCCTGAATAACGGAGGGTATGCCTATCTGGCAAAAGAGAAATACGGGGAGTTTGTGAAAGCCTATATGCGGTATCTGAGAAACGGGGTGGGTGCTGATGGCTGAATATATCATGGGAATACTCAGTATTCCGCTGTATTTGTTTGAGGGGTACTGCATTCAGTTCTTTTTTGGCAGGTTTGCGGAACCAAAGCTGTGCAGATTAAGGAATGCACAGTGGGTAGTTGGAATTGTATGGATTTTGATAAGGATTGTTGGCGGGTGGTTATTCCGTGAAACGGACAGCGTGACGCTGATCGTGGAACTGCTTTTTACCACCGTTTCCTTATTTGTTTTTTCGGTAGGCTGGTACAAAGGAAATATCCTACTGAAAGTATTTTTTGTTATCCAGTTTATTTCCTTGCGTGAGCTGGCATTTTGGGCAGGGTACAGCTTCCTTTATATCGGGAACAGTCTGATAGACATTCTGGTATATGGAGCGAGTGACAGCATGGAATCGGCGGGATATTTACCTGTGGCGGCAGGTGCGTTGGCCTGTTTATCATTGGTACTTGTGGAAGCCGTAGAAGGTGCCCTGCTATTTATTTCTATAAGCAAGATTGTAAAAAGCTACCATTGCCGGGAAAAAGGGCGGATGGAAAAGGAAGTAGTTTTCTACCTGCTTCCAGCCGTGGCAGGTGTTTTGGTTTCGGTGCTTGTGCGCCTGCTGGTGATCACAGTTACGGATGGCGTCCCGGTGCTGCTGTATAAAAGGTATCCGGTACTGTACCTGATTATTCCCATGATTGCACTTGTGCTGCTTGGGGCTATCGTGTTCAGTTTCCGCATTTATCAGAGCATGACGGCTCTGCAGGAAGAACGGGCGGAGAAGATTGTACTGGAAAACCAGATCACGCAGATGCAGGGTTCAATGGTGGAGATGGAGCATCTGTATGACGGGGTACGCTCGGTCAAGCACGATATGAAGAACCACATGGCAGTTTTGCAGAACCTTATACGGAAAAAGTATAATGGGGAAGATGAGGAAATCCGGCAGTATTTTGAGGGGATGTACCAGTCGGTGGAGCAGCTTGACAGCAGGGTGCATACGGGCAGTGCCGTCAGTGACGCGGTGGTGGAAAGTAAATTCCGCTATGCGGCAAAAAAGGTAAAAGGAATTAAGCTGGATGCAAGGGGTTTCATGCTTTCAGATGCCGTTACGATAAAGGCTTATGATATGGGGATTATTCTGAACAACGGGCTGGACAATGCGATTGAAGCCTGCATGAGAATGAGGGAGAAACAGCCGGATGCAGAAGCCTATATCACGATCCGGTCTTTCCGGGCAAAGAATATGTATTTTATAGAGATTGAAAACAGTTTTGATGGTGCGGTGCTGTTCCATAAGGACAGCGGCCTTCCCATATCAACAAAAGAGGATAAGGAGGTGCATGGGATAGGGCTAAAGAATATCAGGAAATGTGCAGTAAAATATGGCGGCGATATGGACTGTATTGTAAAAGGCAATAGATTCACATTGTCGGTCATGGTAAAAAGTTAATCAGCAGGAAGGAGAAGAATTATTATGAGTATTTTAGGAGTAAATGATATGTTGGCGGCATACCAGTATGCGAATAAGGCGCAGAAAAATAATGCCACAGGAAAAACCAGTTTTGCGGACACCGTAAAGCAGACCGCAGAAAATAGTTCCGCATCGCGGGAGGAGCAGTATGTGGAGTATCTGAAACAGCGGTATGGAGCAAACGTGATGGTGAAAAATATCGGTAACGACCAAAGGAGTATTGACAACTTCGGCGCAAGCATAGCGGGGTATAACAATATTGTAATCGCTCCAAATATTTTAGAGGAGATGGCAAACAATCCAGAGAAAGCAGCCCATTATGAAAAAATAATCCAGAAAGGGCTCGATGACATTCCAAGATGTAAGGCAGAAATGTCAATGAATGGATTCGAGATGTCTTCTTATGCCGTGAGTATTGATGAAAAAGGT
>VSOD01000424.1 GCA_009774655.1 Lachnospiraceae bacterium | reverse complement strand
GCTGGGATAAGTATTTCCTGTTCTCCCCAAAGAAAAGAGTGATTGACAGGGAGGGCTGTCAGCTTGGTTTCAGGCTTGCCTTTCCCCCATATATTGTTATCATGATATACATCCATTCCATGTGCCTCCTTAAGCGTTCGATGAAGCAATTATACCACGGATACCGGGATATTTCCAAACCTTTTGATTTTCCTATGGGGCAAAATCAAAAAGTATAGGCAAAATCAAAAGGTATAGGGGCAAAATCAAAAAGTGCGGGCAAAATCAAAAAGTACAAAGGCAAAATCGAATTGTATCAAAGACAGCGTTTACATAGACGAAGGATTTTCAGGCAAGAATACGAAGCGACCCATGTTCCAGCAGATGATGCAGGATATGCAGGAGAAGCATTATGACTATCTGGTCGCTACAAACTGGATCGCCTCGGCAGAAACCTTGCCGATCTGGCCAACCTGATGGAAGACTTAAACCGCCAGGGGACATCTTTTATCAGCATCAAGGAGAGATTTGACACGACGACGCCCATCGGCAAGGCCATGCTCTATTTCTCCGGCGTGCTTGCCCAGATGGAGCGGGAACAGATCGCGGAGCGGGTCAAGGATAATATGATCATGCTTGCCAGAAGCGGCCGGTGGCTGGGCGGTACTACGCCGCTGGGGTATGCCTCGGTCAGGGTGGAGAAGGAAGGAAATGCCTTAAAGAAAAAATCCATGTACTGCCTGACCCAGAATCCTGATGAGATTGACCTTGCAAAGTTTATTTTCACTTATTTTATGGAAAAAAGATCCTTGACGGAGGTGCTGCGGTATCTTATGGCAGGCGGCATCAGGACGCGCAGCGGCAGGGAGTTCTATATTTCCGGGATTCGGGATATTCTGGTGAATCCGGTATACTGCATCGCAGACGAAGCGGGATATCAGTACTTTTACGATCTGGGCTGTCAGGTATGTATCGACCCTGAGGAGCTGGATCAGGAATCCGGTTTGCTGGGGTACGCCCGGACGACTTCCGCCATGTACCGGAATCAGGGTACGCCCTGTGAGTCCTGGATCATTTCCAGAGGACGGCACAAAGGGATCGTCACCGGCAAAGAATTTGTTTACGTACAGCAGCTGCTTGCGGGCAACCGGAGCAAAGGGGATAATTTCAGGGATACGAAAAACAGCGTTGCGCTTCTGTCAGGACTGCTTTACTGTACCTGCGGACATCTGATGCGGCCCAAGAACTATCCGGCTTCCAGAGTGACACAGAAGGGGGAGCGGACTTTTGCCTATCGTTGTCCCTATAAGGACCTGACCCACAGGGAGCGCTGCGATAACAAAAACGTTCACGGGAATACGCTGGATGAGGCGGTCAGCAGGGAAGTGACCGCATTGGCCGGGCCGGATGCCGGCATGGTGCCGATGCTGGAGGAACTGCAAAAGCAGATCGCCTCTGCCGATGGCGGGGCGGTGTCAAGGACACGGTTTATGGAACAGGAGTATGACAGAAAGAAAAGCGAGATCCGAAAGCTGGTAACGTCCATAAAACAACTGGAAGCCGGCAGCGTATCCGTACAGTATATTAATGAAGAGATACAGAGATTAGACGGGGAATGTGCAGCGCTTGATAAACGCATGAAAGCGGTGCAGGAAGAGGCAGAACATGAGAAAACGGAGGTGACGGATCCCACCGGGGAGATTTCTGCAAAGCTGGGTGATTTTTCCAAAGTGTTTGAGCAGCTGCCCATACTGCAGAAAAGAGATTTCCTAAGACAGATCATAGCAAAGGTCGTTTGGGACGGAGAGACCGCACATATTTATTTGTGAAACCCACAGCACAAAAGTATCCGAAACAAAACCATCGCATTGCCGCAGCCGCTTGGCCCCACGATCGCCAGAAATTCTCCCGAAGATACCTGAAAAGATATATTGGACAGCGCAGGCGTTTCTCCTTTAAGGTTGTGATAGGAGTAGGAAATATCCTGCAAAGATAATATTGGCTGCATAGAACAACAACTCCTTTTGCTTATACGTTATTCTATGAAAAATAAGAAAATATGTGTTTTGATTGAAATGAAAAATGTTTTATGGTATCATCAAAGTCAGATTTTGCGATAACTTTTGCGGAATGTAAACCAGAGAGTCGTAACGACTACAACATTATGATAACGGGAGTTGATGATATGGCACAGCTGTGGGGCGGCCGATTTACGAAGGAAACAGACCAGCTTGTTTATAATTTTAATGCCTCGATCTCTTTTGACCGGAAGTTTTTCGGGCAGGATATCGAGGGCAGCATCGCGCATGTGGTCATGCTGGCGAAGCAGGGCATTCTGACGAAGGAAGAGAAGGATGCCATCTTAAAAGGACTGACCGGAATCCGCCGGGATGTGGAGGAAGGGAAGCTGACGATCACAGAGGAATACGAGGACATTCACAGCTTTGTGGAGGCGAAACTGATCGAGAGGATCGGGGAGGCCGGCAAGAAGCTGCACACGGGCAGAAGCCGCAATGACCAGGTGGCACTTGACATGCGGCTGTACACGAGACTGGAAGTGCTTCATGTGGATGAGCTGGTGAAGGAACTTCTGTGTACGCTGCTGCGTATCATGGAAGAGAATATGGACACTTATATGCCGGGATTTACCCATCTGCAGAAGGCTCAGCCGGTGACGCTGGCACATCATGTAGGCGCGTATTTCGAGATGTTCAAGCGGGACAGATCCAGACTTAAAGATATATACCACCGCATGAATTACTGTCCTTTGGGAGCAGGTGCGCTGGCGGGCACCACCTATCCGCTGGACAGGAACTACACGGCGTCGCTGCTTGGATTTGAGGGGCCGACGCTGAACAGCATGGATTCCGTGTCTGACAGAGATTATATCATAGAATTCCTGTCGGCGCTGTCTACGATCATGATGCATCTGAGCCGTTTCTGTGAGGAGATCATCATCTGGAATTCCGATGAATACCGGTTTGTGGAGATAGACGATGCTTACTCGACGGGAAGCAGCATCATGCCGCAGAAGAAGAATCCGGATATCGCGGAGCTGGTGCGGGGCAAGACCGGACGTGTTTACGGGGCGCTGCTCTCGATTCTGACGACGATGAAGGGCATACCGCTTGCTTACAATAAGGATATGCAGGAAGACAAGGAGCTGACCTTTGATGCCATTGATACGGTGAAGGGCTGTCTGGCATTGTTTGAGGGCATGGTGCGCACCATGAAGTTCCGCAGGGATGTCATGGAGAAAAGCGCCATGCAGGGATTTACCAACGCCACCGATGCGGCGGATTACCTGGTGGGCAAGGGTGTGCCGTTCCGGGATGCCCACGGTGTGATCGGCAGGCTGGTACTGTACTGCATCGACAAAAAGTGCAGCATTGAAGATCTGACCATAGAAGAGCTTAAAGAGATCAGTCCGGCCTTTGAGGCAGATATCTATGAAGCCGTCAGTCTTAAGACCTGTGTGGAGAAAAGGCTGACCGTGGGCGCGCCGGGCAGGAAGGCGATGCAGAAGGTGATCGCGGCTCAGAAAGAATATCTGACAAGAGACTGGCAGGACGAAGAAGGAATATACATGACGAAACAGTGATGCGCTTGTGCGGTCGGGCAGCAGAAGATATCAGGATGAGTATTTTGTACGTTAAGAAAGGAGTTTGATGATAAAATGGAAAAAAGATTAAAAGTAGGTATTCTGGGCGGAACAGGTATGGTTGGGCAGCGGTTTATCGCCCTGTTGGAAGATCATCCCTGGTTTGAGGTGACGACGATCGCGGCCAGTCCTCGGTCTGCAGGCAAAACATATGAGGAGGC
>VSOD01000423.1 GCA_009774655.1 Lachnospiraceae bacterium | reverse complement strand
CTCCAACGGGCACCGAATATTATCGCTTTCTTTCCGTTGGACCATAATCCTTATCTCCTGTTTTGTTTTCTATAATTATAGACCATATACTCTAGATATTTCTAGTGTAACATCTAAAGATAACCCACGTGCTGATAAAATAGCAAAGCAATAAGATTGCCAAAATTCCCACTGTTGCCCCAATCTGTAACATCAATGTGGTAAAACCTATATATGCAGAGACTTCGGCTGATATGGTCTGGACAAAATAACCAATCACAACAACGGCTGCTATGATTGCTACGATAATTGGAAGCCCAAACCATACACGCAACTGTTTCAAGATAAGTTTATTGATTTGCTGCTCATCTACACCTAATTTTCGGAGTACAGAGAAGCGGTATTTATATTGCCCTGCGTCTAAAAGCTGCTGTAAAGAAAGCACTGTAAGGCAAATTACCATCAGTACAACCGCACCATAAATCATGCCTGTTTGCAGAATAAAGTTATTTGCGATTGCGCTATTTGTTTGAAGCGTGCTGAAACGCACACCATACAAGGCACCGCTTTCTGCCTGCTCTGGGTATTCTGCTACAAAAAGCCTTTCCAGCTCCCTTGCGTTTTCGTAAGTGATGTTTTTTGTTGTTGTAATATAACGGTTTCTCATAACTGGCAGCAATTCCTCACATATTTTATCCGGGAATACATAAAGGACATCTGTATAGGAATTATAAAGTGTTTCTCCCATTGCTTCCTCGGAATAAGACTGCTCGGAAATATTCAACGTTCCCCCATCTGTTACAACGCTGGTATGTTCTGCAATAAAACTATTTCTTTCTTCTTCCGTTGCTATTGTTTTCCACTGTGTTATAAATTCATTTTCCCCTAAAGAAATCTGCCCATATCCCAACATTTTCCGTATTGCATTATAATCACTTAAAGAAATCGCCACGACAGGAAAATCATACTTTATCCGATTGTGAAAATCAGCTTTTTTCGGAAGATACAAACTAAAAGTGCAATCATACGCCGTATCTATTTCATGCGCTGCAAAAAAATCAGTGATGATTTCATAATTGTCCTGCGGCAGATTTTTTTCTTCATACACATGATTGTAGCTTGAACATACCTGCACATCATACATAGAGCGTACACCCAAATAGCCGGAAGCCCAGCCCGTCAAAATGGGCGCAGCAATAAACAGGAAAATAGCAAGCAAAAGAGTTATGCAAATCAATGTCATCGTTTTACTGGTCGTATTTAATTTTGAAGTAATCTGCCCGTAAAAGAACAGCGCTTCCCCATGGTATCGGTGTTCCGGTGATTTTTCTTTCCATGTTACAATAAAGCTGCCAGCAAGATAAATCAATGCACCAATGAAGAAAAGCAAATCAATCAAGAGAAACAGCAGATATTGATTGAGCATTCCAGTACCTAAAGGCAGATAATATTTTTTTGCCAATGCCGCAACACTGGCTGTTGCAAAAGCATTTAGTACAGAACATATCAGCAAGCCAGTAATAAGCATGTTCTTTTTTCCTTTTTTGATTAGGCAAAATACAGGCCAAAGCAAAGTGAGCAACGGAAAAAGAATGTTTTCCCAATACATGAGCCGTACCGGAAACGCAAAGCGGGCGTCATAATAAAACCAAACCTTTCGTATTCCTGTAATAAATGCCCATACTGTAATCAGTTCAAAGAATATTACTGCAACAGAAATCCAACGGCTATTTCCCGGTTCTGGCTCGTTCTCTTTCCCTGCGGAAAGCATAGTAATAATTTTCGTTTTCTGGATGGTACGGGTATTGAAAATTCCTATCACGAAAAAACTAAAAACAAAAAATGCCACTGTCCATAAAACCGTATCCGGGAATAAAGTCCATGATATTTCATAGGGCTTTTCATAAGCAGTAAGGAGCATTGCCGTTATAAACTGGGAACAAAATACGCCGAAAAAAATACCAATCAGAATTGAAATCATTCCCATAATCAGTGTTTCTGCAAAGAAAATTCTTCCAATGGTCTTTTGTTCCATTCCCATAATAGATTGAATGGCAAACTCTTTTTGTTTCTGCCGGAGCATATAATGGTTGACAAACCGTATCAAGAATAACAACAGCAATGTTATCATGCAGATTACCGCTTTCATTCCATCGCTTAACATAGTAAAATCATACTCACTTCCTATATCCGGGTTATAATAGCTGCTGGAAATAGAGAGAAACGCATAAAACAGGGTAACGCAGATTGTCATTGTGACAATGTAAACCAAATAATCTTTTGCAGACCGCTTTGCGTTTCTGAAAATTAGTTTAGCATACATGGCTCTCTCCTCCTCCAATGATAGTAAGGACATTCAGTATTTTATCAAAAAAGGCGTTTCTGCTGTCATTACCCTTACGCAGTTCCATAAAGATTTCCCCGTCTTTCAAAAAGAGGATACGGCTTGCATAGCTGGCGGTAAAAGCGTCATGAGTTACCATAAGAATGGTTGCCCTAAGCTGCTCATTGATACTTTGGATGGTAGACAACAGCATTTGTGATGAATGGCTGTCTAATGCCCCTGTGGGTTCATCTGCTAATAAGAGTCTGGGATTGTTGATAATCGCTCTTGCACAGGCGCAGCGCTGCTTTTGCCCCCCTGATACCTGATAGGGATATTTGTTTAGGATGTCACTGATATTCAGTTTCCCGGCTATTTCCAGAATACGGGGTTCTACACTCCCGGCAGGTGTGTGATTGATTGCCAGTGCCAGCGCAATGTTTTCTGAAATTGTCAGTGTATCTAATAAATTGAAATCTTGAAATACAAACCCCAAATTTTCCCTGCGAAAACGGGCAAGGGATTTTGGCTTGATTTCTGTCCCATCTGTTCCCTCTAAAAAAATGTGCCCCGCACTAACTGTATCAATGGTGGAAATACAGTTGAGCAGCGTTGTTTTTCCAGAGCCAGATGCCCCCATAATGCCGAGAAATTCCCCGGCTCCAACGGAAAAGCTAATATCTTGAATGGCTTTGGTAATATTTCCGCCATTGCCATAGTATTTCTGGATATGCTCCAGCTTCAAAATTGTGTTCATTTGATAAGCCTCCTTACTGTTTTATGCCTTTATTGTAAAGGGTGCTTTTCATTTTTTGTATCAAGTTTTCTTACGAAGTTCTTACAAAAATGTAAGAAGTGCAGGGCATATCACCCCTGCAGTCTGATAACAAAATCATTCATCTGAAAAGAAAGCGCAATCGTTGTGCCTTTGTTTTCAGAATAAGCAGTAAGCCCTATTCCCAACTTATCACAAAGACGCTTGCAGAGATACAAACCCATTCCCGTAGAATTTTTTCCAATCCGCCCGTTCCTGCCAGTAAACCCTTTTTCAAAAATACGGGGTAAATCACTTTTGGGAATACCTATCCCATTATCGCTGACCGACAAAACAACCCTGTCATTTGTCTTTATCGCAGAAAAGTGTAAAACAGGCTGTTCAATACGATATTTTATCGCATTGCCGATAATCTGATTTAAGATGAACCGAACCCACTTATCATCAGTATAAACCCTGTTTTCTATATCATCTATCGTAATCGTCATGTTACTTTGGCGCAGGAGATATTTATTGTCTGCGACTGCACTATGCACAACATCACATAAGTTTGTCTCACGGACAGAATAGTCTTTCTCTGTATGTTCACTTCTGGCATAATAAAGTGCCTGTTCCGTATATTGATTGATATGTTCTAACTCTGCCAGTATCTCTCTGGCAAAGGAGGAACGGTTATTCTCACAAAGCAGCTTCATTGCTGTAATCGGTGTTTTTACTTCATGTATCCACTGCTCAAA
>VSOD01000422.1 GCA_009774655.1 Lachnospiraceae bacterium | reverse complement strand
TGAGTACCTCTTTTCTTGTAATTTTGATTATATCTCATTAGCCACTCCCGTTACAACTTTAGTATAGCACTTCAATGGGATAAGAAGGAATATATTACTATTTGGCGTGAAGAATGGGCGAACGTTCAGAATAAGTCTTATGAACGCAATGAAATGGATATACGAGTCAGTCCTCTGAGCCTTGAAGTCCAAGGTGTCCGGGACCGTGAACCTACAATACATCTGAGCCGTATCGACTTCCAAAAGGAAAAGAATGGTGAACGAACCGTTGCAGGTAATCGGAAACGTGCCATCAAAAAGCGCAATAAAGAACGCTCACGGCAACGCCAATTAGAAATTGAGCGCGAATACGAATTAGAATTATCACGATAATATCAAGAGATATGAATTACTAACAAAAGGAATCTTTAGACGGATATTTATATGTCTAAAGATTCCAACAAAGAATTTTAATCATTCTGAATACTAAATAGTTTTACCAAATTTTTATAACTATGCAGGAAGGAGGGGAATCTCATGCAGTCAAATATTGATTTACAACAGTTGCAGGCGCTTTTACAATGTGATACGCTAGATGCATGCAACGTGCTCGATATAATCATGGCAAGTAAAAGAGCAAACATCAAAAAGCTTCATCCATATGCGATTACCCCCTCTAGTCCTCGTAACAAATACTGGACAACATATTTTAAGCGTGAGAATGAATCCAGACAGCTTGTCCGCGGTAAGAGCGAAGAAGATCTGCTGGATAAACTGGTAAGGCTGTATGAAGAGAATTCGCACCTTGACAACTTAACATTCAACCGATTATTTGACGAATGGCTGGAGTATAAGAAGGCTATAACCAACAGCGCCAATACGATCAAAAGGCACAGACAGCACTATGCGAAATACTTCGAACCTTCCAAATTACATAGTATGAAACTAACAGCTATTGATACATTCACATTGGAAATGGAATGTAACCGCATTGTGAAAGAATTTAATCTGTCCCGTAAAGCATGGGTAAATGCCAAGACCATTCTAAATGGTATGTTCGACTATGCCAAACGCAAAAAGTACATTACTGACAATCCTCTGTCGGATATGAAGATAACTGTACGGTATCGGCAGGTAGTAAAGAAATCCGGAAATACTCAGACGTATAATACCGACGAACTGGAAGCATTGAATAAATACCTTGATGCAATGTATCAGGAGACAAACGACAGTGCATATATCGCTGTACGGCTCAATTTCTTTCTGGGTCTGCGTGTAGGTGAATTAGTCGCCTTAAAGCCAGAAGACATCGTGGGAAATCAAATTCATGTAGTCAGAGAAGAGGTCCGCGATCAGGAAGCCAATCAAAACTATGTTGTCGAACACACAAAGTCCAATCGCGACAGATTTGTTGCTTTAGTTCCCCAGGCGAAGAAACTGTTGGAAAAGCTGGATTTGAACGGCACATATTTGTTTGAACGCAATGGAGAACGGCTGACTGCAAGGCAGATTGCATATGTTCTGGAAAAATATGCAAAGCATCAGGGCATCCAGACAAAAAGCACTCACAAGATCCGTAAAACCTATGCCTCTATTCTCAGCGCCTTTGGTGTACCTATAGACGCGATCAGGGAGCAGCTAGGACATTCCGAACTGTCCACCACTCTGTCATACATATATAATCCATTGACGGAAGATGCGACTTATTCAATGATTTCCGATGCTTTAGATGGCAAAACGGTAATGTGATTCAAGTGTGATTCAAAATGATTCAAAAAACATAGAAAACAAAAACACGGAAATGCCGTATTTATCAGCATTTCCGCTCTATTAAAAAGAGCGCGAGACGGGACTCGAACCCGCGACCCCGACCTTGGCAAGGTCGTGCTCCACCAACTGAGCCACTCGCGCATATCACTTGTCCGGCTTTACTTTATCTCTTATGTATCCCTCGGACAAGTATTACTATACTATATCGGTTTCACTTTGTCAACAAAATTTTTGAAATTTATAAAATTCAATAATCTTTTTAAATTGTTTTGAATCTACAAACATTTTATCGAATTGACACAAATCAAAATCCTGCTGACCTTTTCCACCATATCCGCGTTAAATGCAGACCTCATTAACCACTTGACTACTTCAATCCCATATCATATTTACCCTCACCGACCACAGTACAACGCTCTCATCGAACATACTGAAAAAGCCTGCGGCACTCAGCCTTCACTCTGCATCTGGCGCAGCTTCTCGGCCGCTTTGACACGATAAATACGCTCCAGTGATTCATCAATCCGCGATTCCTGGATTGTGCCGTCCTTTACGGCCGTCAGAACCGCATTATAGGCCGCCTCAAAATCCTCCGGCATAAGCAGCATATCCGCTCCCGCGTCAAGCGCCTTCACTGCTGCCTCTTCCGAAGTATAGTACTGCGTGATCGCACTCATATCAAGCGCATCGGTAATGATCACACCCTGAAACCCGAGTTCACCGCGTAGTGTGTCCGTTATCAACGCTTTGGACAAAGACGCCGGAAGCGTCCCGTCTTCCACCGTGGCCGCGGTCACATGGCTGACCATGACAAAATCCGCCCCCGCATCAATACCGGCTTTAAACGGAAGGAACTCGCTGCTCCTCATCTCATCCAGTGTTCTGGCTGTCTCAGCTCTGCCGTCATGGGTATCACCTTCCACCCCGCCGATTCCCGGGAAATGTTTCAGGCAGGAGCTTACGCCGGTGCTCTCGATCCCCTCAACCACACTGGCAACCATACCACTCACCATCTGGGCATCCGCTCCAAAGACCCGGTCACCCAGCTCACCGCTTCCGGGATCTGCCACATCCGCCACCGGTGCAAGATCCAGATTAAAGCCCAGCTCCTTGAGATAACTGCCGATCGTCGTCCCTGCCTCATAGGCCTGTGTCGTATCACCCGATGCCCCAATCTGAGACATATTATCCACCGCAGTCACTCCTATGCCGCCATCAACCACTCTGCTGACTGAACCGCCTTCCTCATCCACGGCCAGAAAAATGGGATACCTGCTCATAGAAACCGTGTTGGCCAGCATCTCCGTAAGCTGTTCCTTACTCAGGATATTCTTTTCGAAATAGATCAGTCCGCCGACCGCATACGTATTAAGCGCTTCTCTTGTCCCGTCGCCGGCCTGTGTAACGGTCGAGACGCCTGTGATCGCCTCCGGTCTCACAATAAACAGCCCAGCCACTTTATCCTCCAGCGGCATCTCCGCCAGACAGGCATCCATAATCTCCCGCAAATACTCCTCCTCAGACTCTCCTTCCGGCTGCTCTTCTATCACCTCGGGGGCATCGATCACGACTTCACGTGCTTCCTGTGCCTCCTGCTCTGCCTGCTGCTTCGCCTGCTCCTCTGCCTGCCTCTTTGCACTGATCGCACCTGCTATGCCCCGGCCTGCAGATATGCAGCCCGCAAGCACCATGACCAGGAATACAAATACGACCGAATAAGCGATAATCTGGTTGCGGACTCTCCGACGACGCCGAAAAGCCCGCCGGTCATCTTCATCCTCTTCTTCATCGTCCTCTTCCGGGTCATCATCTTCATCCCCGTCATCCGTCTCTTCATCATCCGAATCGTCATCGTCATCATCTGAATCATCTTCATCCGACTCATCGTCATCATCCGACTCGTCGTCATCGCTCGAATCATCATCCAGATCGTCATCGTCCGAATCATCGTCATCGTCCAGATCGTCGTCATCGTCCAGATCGTCGTCATCGTCCAGATCGTCGTCATCGTCCCCAGCCGCGGCGGGGGCCGGGGGGGAGGGCGGGGGGCGTGGGGGGGGTGGGGGGGGGGG
>VSOD01000421.1 GCA_009774655.1 Lachnospiraceae bacterium | reverse complement strand
TGCTGGGGGAGGCCATCCGGCAGGCGGCAGGAGAGAAGAAAGCGATCAAACGGTACGGAAGCGCCATACTGCCCATGGATGAGGCGTTGATGCTGTGCGCGGTGGATCTGTCCGGTCGGCCTTATCTTGTCTTTGACGTATCGTATACAGTGCCCATGCTGGGAGATATGCAGACGGAGCTGTTTCACGAGTTTTTCTACGCGGTTTCCTATGCGGGGGCCATGAACCTGCATCTGAAAATGTTCTCGGGAGTGAATAACCATCATATTGCGGAGAGCAGTTTCAAGGCTTTCGGCAAGGCGCTTGACATGGC
The DNA here is from genome assembly GCA_009774655.1 of Lachnospiraceae bacterium. Classification (GTDB taxonomy): domain Bacteria; phylum Bacillota; class Clostridia; order Lachnospirales; family Lachnospiraceae; genus UBA3282. Next base: position 3,526 of record VSOD01000421.1, on the reverse strand, counting down.
GACGATGTATGAGGAGCGCCTGAACGGGGCGGTGTGGTCCACGAAGGGCGTTTTATGAGAATGACATAGAAAAATAATTGAAATGTAAAGAAATGCAGGAAACAATACAGGCGCACAGAACATGAAAAAACTGCAAAGATCATCCGGAGTGCATAGAACTTCCGGGTGATTTTTTGTATTGGAAATGTTAAAAAACAATTAAGTGAGGTCAAACTGTAGAAAAGAGAGAAATGGACGTGTTATCATGGAATAGATTGCAGTTGTCATATATTCGGGCATAAGTCCGGTGCGGCTGCCGGACGAGGCGGAGAAAAGGAGAATCGGTTGTGAGTTCATTTGTAGAATTTCAAAACGTGAGTAAGATATATCAGGCTGGTGAGGTGGCGATCGAGGCGCTGCACGATGTGAATTTCCAGATTGAAAAGGGGGAGTTCTGCGTGATCGTGGGCGCGTCGGGAGCGGGGAAGACGACGATCCTAAATATTCTTGGCGGAATGGATACGCTGTCGGGCGGCAGGGTATTTCTGGACGGTGAGGAGATTTCCGCATATAATAAGAAGCAGCTGACGGGCTACAGGCGGCATGATGTGGGATTTGTGTTCCAGTTCTATAATCTGATCCAGAATCTGACGGCGTTGGAGAACGTGGAGCTGGCGGCGCAGATCTGTGTGGACCCGCTGGATGCGGCAGAGGTGCTCGGCGAGGTGGGGCTGCAGGACCGGATGAAGAATTTCCCGGCGCAGCTTTCCGGCGGAGAGCAGCAGCGGGTGGCCATCGCCCGTGCGCTGGCGAAGAATCCGAAGCTGCTTCTATGTGACGAGCCGACGGGAGCGCTGGATTACAACACCGGCAAGGCGGTGTTGAAGCTGCTGCAGGATACGTGCAGGGAGAAGGGCAAGACGGTGATCGTCATCACGCACAACCAGGCATTAACGGCGATGGCAGACCGGATCATCAAGGTGAAGAGCGGCACCATCGTCAGCGTTGTGAAGAATGAGCAGATTACCAGAGTGGAAGATATCGAGTGGTGACAGATCGTCAGAGCGATCATGACAGTGGCGGCGGTCTGCCAGGGCGTGGCCAAAGCGGGGCATAATGCCGGAAGAGCCAGAGATGGAAGCTGCCGGCGCGGTGAGGCGGCCGGGAAACGAATATTGGTGCAGGAAACGGAGAGTTCGCATGAAATCCATGATGAAGAAAACAACACTGCGGGAGATCAGGGAGAGCCTGGGGCGGTATCTGGCCATTATGGCGATCGTTGCGCTGGGGGTGGGGCTTTTTGCAGGACTTAAGATCACCAAAACGGTGATGGTCGGGTCGGCGGATGCCTTCTGGCAGGCGCAGCAGCTGTATGATTACAGGCTTGTCTCCACGCTGGGATTTGAGGAAGAAGATGTGCAGGCACTGGCGCAGAAGGCGGACGTCCGCGCAGTGCAGGGCGCGATGGAAGCGGATGTCCTCTATACGGACGAGCAGGGGAATGATAAGGTACTGAAAGCGCATTCCATTCTGGAAAATATAAATATGCTGGAAACTGTGGCGGGCAGGTTGCCGGAGAGTGACACGGAATGCGTGGTGGACGACCATCTCTACGGAGAGGAAGTGATCGGCTCGAAGATCGTGCTGTCCGGGGATAACGACCAGGACGATCTGGACAGCTTTCGGTATACGGAATATACGATTGTGGGGACGGTCCGGTCTCCGCTGTATGTCCAGTTTGAGCGGGGGACTACTTCTCTTGGAAACGGCAGTGTGAGCGGATTTGTGTATCTGCTTCCGGAGGGCTTTGCCACGGATTATTATACGGATATCTATGTGAAGTTTGAGGAGGACGCGCAGGTCTACTCGGATGCATATGATGCTTATATGGACGAGCGGGAAGCGCAGTGGGAGACTTACTGCGAGGAGCAGGGCGAGCGCAGATACCAGTCGATCATGACAGAAGCGGAGGAAGAACTGGCGGATGCCGAGCAGGAGCTGGCAGACGAGAAGGCGGAGGCGGAAGTGGAGCTGGCCGATGCGAAGCGGGAGCTGACCGACGCCGAGAAGGAAATTGCGGACGGTGAGAAGAAGCTGGAAGACGGCGAGCAGGAGCTGGCGGATAATAAAGAGGTCATAGCGCAGAAGGAGCGGGAGCTGGCGGATGCCAGAGCGGCCCTGGAAGCACAGGAAGCGGAGCTTGCGTCACAGGAGGAGGCTCTTGCGGGGATGATGCAGGGGCAGATGTCCGCAGGTATGGCCGGGCAGGCGTCGCAGGGGCAGGCAGGCGGCATAACGCAGGGAGAAATGTACGCAGGTGCCGGCCAGATGTCGGCGGCACAGCAGCTGCAGATGGCCCGTCAGCAGCTGGAGGCCGGGAAGGCGCAGATCGAAGAGGGAGAAGCGGAGCTGCGAAAGGCCAGAGGGCAGATCCGGGATGCCGGGGAGGAAATCAAAGAGAGCAGGCAGGAGCTGGCGGATGCCAGACAGGAAGTTGAGGACGGCTGGCAGGAATACAACGACGCGAAGGCGGAGTTTGACGAGAAGATCGCGGATGCGGAGCAGAAGCTGGCGGACGCCAGAGCGGAGATTGCCGATATCGAGAAGCCGGACACTTATGTGTTGGGACGGGAGACCAATACAGGATATGTCTGTTTCGAGAGTGATTCCAGTATCGTGGAGGGAATCGCCAATGTCTTTCCGGTGTTCTTTTTTCTGGTGGCGGCGCTGGTGTGTATGACGACCATGAACAGGATGGTGGAGGAGCAGCGGACACAGATCGGTGTCTTGAAGGCGCTTGGCTATGGCGAGGCCAGGATCATGGGGAAATATCTCTTCTACTCGGGCAGTGCTGCTTTTACAGGCTGTGTGGCGGGATATCTGGCGGGGATCCGACTGTTTCCGCTGGTGATCTGGCAGGCCTACGGGGTGATGTACAGGTTTGGCGGTATCGTCTATGCTTTTGACTGGGCGACGGCAGTGCTGTGCCTGGCGGTGTCGCTCTTGTGCTCCATGGGGACGACCTGGGCATCCTGCCGGCATGAGCTGTGGGAAGTGGCAGCGGAGCTGATGCGGCCGAAATCGCCGAAGGCCGGTAAGCGGATCTTTCTGGAGTGGATTCCTTTTATCTGGAACCGGATGAAATTTCTGCATAAGGTGTCGGTGCGGAATATCATCCGTTACAAGCGGCGTTTTCTGATGATGGTCATCGGGATCAGCGGCTGTACGGCGCTGCTGCTGACGGGGTTTGCGATCAGGGATTCGGTGACGACCGTCGCGGACAGGCAGTTTGAAGAGATACAGACTTACGCGGTCGGGGTCACGTTAAAGGACGGTGTGACAAAGGAAGATCTGTCGTTGCTGGAGGAGCTTGATCAGATCGTTGCGGATAACGGCGGCGATTATGGTCTGGCGGTGGAGACTTCGATGGATCTGGAGACGGCGGACGGGATCAAAAGCGTGAAGCTGATCGCAGCGGCGGAGCCGGAGTCGTTCGGAGCATACTTTGACCTGCACACGCCGGCAGGAGTACCGATCGCTTATCCGC
>VSOD01000420.1 GCA_009774655.1 Lachnospiraceae bacterium | reverse complement strand
AATCATACTTGTTCACAAAAATTCATATTTGTATTTGTTAATTTTGCTTAATTTTGAATTTTTATGACTGTTTTAAATTATATTTGTCCATTTCTACACTTCTTTTTTATTAATGTCAGTCAAAAAGGTGCATACCTTCAAAATCCTTCATTCCCATTCACTGATCCATCCAGCACCATGATGATATGATCCACAGTCATATATTGCGACAATATCCGAATCATATGCATGTATACGGTTCCGCTCCATAGTTCCCTGTAGCTTGGTTCTGTACAGATGCCTGAGCACCTATAGTCCACCCGGACATTTTCCCTTTCTTCCAATGAAGCAGCGCCACGCATTGCCTGCCGTATTCCTGTGCCGCCACAACACCTTTGTTTAAAATACACAACACAATATGTGGTAGATTCTCGCTGAAAATACCACCTGGCATTCAACATCCTGTTCTTTTATGTTTCTTCATTTGATAAATAATCCTGTTTTTTCTACACCCTCCTAACTAAAAAACATTTGTAATCTGTTTGTGACTGTGTTATAAAATTTATATCTGTTAACCATGTCAAAACCACAGCATCTTTTTGCATTTCTATTGACATCTATCACCGGTTCCAGGACCGATTTGTAAGAAAGGCATCTTATGTTTCAAGACCACAACACATCTTTATCCCCCGCCAAAAAGACTCAACTTCCAGCCGCTGTACAAAAGAAACCCGCAAAAAAGAGCTGCAGAATACAACGTGTCAACTGGCACGAAGCCGCATCCTGCGCTCTCCAGATTGACCTGAGAGACTATGCCGCCTCTCTTGAATATATGACGGAGTACATACTCGGTAAAGGCAGCTACCGTATTGATATTCTCGTGATCAAAAAACTGACCGGAGAAATCATTCCCGCAACAATAGCCAATCTCTTCAAGACTTTTAACTTGTTTGAGATCAAAGGAATTGGATCTTCAGCCACGGCCTCGATGTCAGTTTGACCCATCTCAGCTGTCATTATCCTCGCAGGCTGATGTCACACTTATTGAAAGAACGAAAAATAAGAGTTGAAAAATTCTCTCCGGGAGTATATCATATCAATAAAGAGACGTTTCATACACAGATTATCGTCACGAAAGAGCTGCCGCCGGAGGAATATCTGTATCTCCACTGCCTCACCAGGAGACTGCAGGAAAGCAGCCTGATCAACCGGCTGGCAGACGATTACCGGCTCCATCAGGAGCAGGATATCTATATCCGATATATGAACCAGTTAACCACCGCCAATCGAACCAAGAAAGGAGATGCCCCTATGGTCTGTGAAGGAATCCTGAACCTGTGCGGTACCAGTTCCGAGGAAATCATCGAACGCACCCGGAAGGAGGACGCCGCATATTATCTTCCCCAGATTGATTACCTGAAATCTTTACTGGAACAGCATAACATCCCGTTCCATTTAGACACTGGAACCGATCGCAACTGAAAGTATAGTAAACAGCATACCCTCCGCCACCTGATAACACAGATGCGGAGGGTATGCTGTTTATCATAAGATCTTCCGATTCGGCCCGCAGCCAGATATCGCTGCCTGTCTGCGGCCCGGAATCTAACCCAAACCGCTATTTCTCATACAAAAACCGTTCCGGCAGCGTCACCTGAAAGTCCACCGCCAGATCCCGGAAGTTCTGCGGGGTGATGGTCTGCAGCTTATCAGGCCGCATGGAAAGCATCTTGACCAGAATCTCTGCCGACTTCTCCACTGTGTGCATCAGACCAAAAGTCAAGTCAAAGTCCTCACCGGATGCAAACATGCCGTGGTGCGCCCAAATCGCCACATCATATTTCTTCATCAATTCACTGGTGGCCACCGCGATATCTCTGCCGCCCGGCACCATCCAGCCCACCACGCCGATGCCATCCGGAAATACCACCGGACATTCCGTAGCCATCTCCCACAGTTCCCGCGTAAATACCTCATCCTCAAGCGGCAGCACGAAGGTCAGCGCGATCACGTTTGTCGTATGCGCATGATAAATGACACGGTGTTTTCCCCCTGTAGCCTGCATCTTCACTTCATGATTCATCAGGTGGCTGGGCAGCTCACTCGTGGGCCTGCCGCCGTTCACCAGCCCCCAGCAGATGCGGTAACATTCTCCCTTCCCGTCAATCTCCACGACAGCGATAGAGTCTTCCGGAGCCAGAATCACGTTGCGGAAATACTTGCCGCTGCCCGTCACCAGGAAAAATTCCCCCGCCAATTTCGGTACGGATGTGCCGATCTCTTTCCATACGCCGTCCGTCCTCAGCTCTTCCTTTATGGACTCTACCTCCTCCTTTTTCATGCGGTAAGTCAGATTCCCGCCGTTTCTCTCATGCCAACCCTGCTCCCAGCCATCGTTACACATCCTGATAAATCCCTGTACAAATTTTGCCTCTAAGACTTTCATATTCTCCTCCTTCCGAAGCGCTTTGCCCCCTTTATGCCCTTTATACCCTTCCTGCCATATCGGCATGCCGGTTATCTTTTACACAGCACTTCCTCTTCATATTTCTGCACTTCTCCAAACAGATCGAAGTCTCCCGCCACACCGCACTGCTCACAGTAATAATTCCATACATCCCCGAAAGGCAGCATCTTCACCGCCTCCTGCATTGCCATCAGCTCCGTAAAACGGCTTTCGTCCTGCAGTTTCTTCAACCGTTCATTGGGTGTGCACAATGCCATCATCAGCGACTTCTGGAAACTTCTCATACCCACCGCCCACGCAGATACACGGTTAATACTGGCGTCAAAATAATCCAGGGCGATATAGACACGCTCCAGCGCGTTGCACCGCACGATCTCTTTTGCGATCTCTCTCGTCTCGTCATCCAGAAGCAGTACATGATCGGAATCCCAGCGGACGCCTCTGGTCACATGCAGAGCGATTTCCGGATAAAAACAGAGCATCGCCGGAATCTTATCCGATACCAGTTCCGTAGGGTGATAGTGACCGTTATCCATCAATGGCAGACATCCCTCATTTCTGGCCGCCAGAGACAGCGCAAACTCCGCAGATCCCGCCGTATAAGACTCCACGCCGATACCAAACACCTTCGACTCTACACAGGGTTTTACTTTTGTCCTGTCGTACGGCTCGGAAAGTATCTCCTCGATAGATTCCTTGTAACGCATCCTAGGGCCCAGACGATCCGCCGGCACATCCTTGAAACCGTCACCCGTCCAGATGTTCATAACACAGGGAATACCTGTCTCTTCTGCAAAATGCTGAGAAATTCGGATACACGCTTTGCCGTGTTCGATCCAGAACCTGCGCACCTCCGGATCAGGACTGGAAAGTGTCAATCCGTCCTTCACCATCGGATGAGAGAAAAAAGTAGGATTAAAATCCAGCCCCATTCCTTTTTCCTTCGCAAACGCAACCCATCTCTCAAAATGCTTCGGCTCCAGTCTGTCACGGTCTGCATGTTCCCCTTCCGCAAAAATCGCATAACACGCATGTACATTGATCTTCTTTTTACCGGGGATCAGGGAAATGGCCTTATCCATATCCGCCATCAATTCTTCCGGCGTCCTCGCCTTGCCCGGATAATCTCCCGTTGTCTGAATACCGCCGGTCAACGGTCCGTCGTGGTCAAAGCCTGTCACATCATCGCCCTGCCAGCAGTGCATGGAGACAGGCACCCTTTTCAGAGTCTCCAGCGCGGTATCCGTATCCACCCCGATTGCCGCAAAGATTTCTTTTGCAGAGACGTATCTTTCTGTTGTTGTCATGTTCTTGCTCTCCTTTTCTTTTACTATGGTTTAGGCAATTGTTAAATTGCCATACCCGTTGATTTTACTGGGTTTCCTTGTTGTTTCTATATAAATTTTCTCTCCG
>VSOD01000042.1 GCA_009774655.1 Lachnospiraceae bacterium | reverse complement strand
TTATTTGTTTCAGCAGATTTTGCAGTTCTTTCCTTCTTTCGATCTGTTTTGTCAGCATCTCCAGTTCCTCGCCTTTTGCTCTTCTGGAATGCTGCCTGCCGGCTTCCCGCCACTGATAATAAGCATACTCTCTGCCGTTTATTTTCTTGTAAGTGATACCGCCACCTGGCAAAGTCTCAATCTCTGCCATGATCCTGCCATACTCTTCTTTCGACATACACGTTCCTCCTTACAAGAGTATTTTAACTTTTTTAACTTTTTCTGTAAAGTTAAAAGTTAAACTCTCATTTCAAAAAGCCAAAATCCGCTGCCGGCCCTTTACCAGGGCAGCAGCGGATTCTCGATCTTCTTATCCCGCAGCATTAAATTTTTAACAGCCTCGTCCGCCAGCTGTCCCTCGAACAGCACCGCGTTGACCTGCTCGATAATAGGCAGCTGTACGTCAAACTTTTTCGCCAGACCCATGGCCGCCTTGGCGGAATACACGCCTTCCACCACCATCTTCACCTCATCCATGGCCTGCTTCATCGTGTAGCCCTGTCCGATCAGGATGCCGGCCCGCCTGTTGCGTGAGTGCATGGAGGCACAGGTCACGATCAGGTCTCCGATCCCCGTCAGTCCGCAGAAAGTCTCGAACCTGCCGCCCATGGCCACGCCCAGTCTGGCGATCTCGGTAATGCCTCTGGTGATCAGCGCCGCCTTCGTGTTATCCCCGTAGCCCAGGCCGTCGGCGATACCCGCCGCCAGAGCCACCACATTTTTCAAAGCCGCCCCCAGCTCAATACCCAGCACGTCCGGGCTGATATAGACACGGAACACTTCATTCATAAAGATATTCTGCAGATATTCCGCCGTCTCCTTGTCCTTTGCTCCCACAACAATCGTGGTGGGAATCCCTCTTCCCACTTCCTCCGCATGGGAAGGACCGGAAAGCACCGCCACATTGGCCTGCGGAATCTCTTCTTCTATGATCTGGGAAAGGGTGAGCAGCGTTTTCTCCTCGATACCCTTCGCCACATTGACAATCACCTGTCCTTCTTTTACCAGAGACGCCATGCTGTGGGAAGTGCTTCTCGTATAGGGCGACGGCACCGCCAGCACCAGCACCTCCGCTCCCTTCACCGCCTGCTCTAAATCCGTCGTAAAGACCATGTCCTCCGGCAGCTTCACCCCGGGCAGCTTGTCTTTATGTTCACGCTCTTTCTGCAGCATCCTGATCTCCGTCTCGATGACGGACCAGACCGTCACATGATGTCCGTTCTTATGCAAAAGCACCGCCAGCGCAATCCCCCAGCTTCCTGCCCCTATGATACTGATATCAGCCATTTTCTCCTCCATTCCGAAACGTCACAACTTCTTTTCCACATCCTTGCCATCGTGCCCCTCATTGCACATGACATCCACCGGCACGACCGTCGGCGCAGCAACCTCCTCTAAGAGCCATCTGCACCCTGACTGCCGGATCAATCTACCTTATTTTTATGGGTCAGATATGTCTTGCGCTCCGTCCCGCCAAGCAGTCTTTTAATATTATCCTTATGTTTATAATACGCCATGACCGTCAAAAATGCGGCCACCACATACATCTCGTTAAGCGCCGCCTGCGGCATACCGAAGATCCCCATCTGTCCCAGCACTACCAGCTCGATCATAAATCCCGCATAGACAAGCAGCGACCCCAGCGACACATAATGCGTCGTAAAAAAGGTGCCGAAGAACAAAATCACGCCCATGGGGATCAGCCAGGGATGAAAGGAAAGGATCATGCCCGCCGTCGCCGCAATCCCCTTTCCCCCTTTGAAATGCAGATAAAAAGGAAAGTTATGTCCCAGAATAGCGCCCGCCGCCGCATAAATCTTCAACAGGTATATTTCGTCCGGATGGGAATTTTGAAAGAGCAGGTTCGTCAGCACGATGGCCAGAATACACTTCATGATATCCCCCAGCAGAACGATAAGTCCCGCCTTCGTTCCCAGTGTCCTCAGCGTGTTCGTCGTACCTGCATTGCCGCTGCCGTAATTCCTGATGTCAATGCCATGCAGCTTTCCGTAAAGATAAGCCGTCTGAAACAGTCCAAATACATATCCGATCACCAAACATATAGCTCGTTCCACTTTTACTTGTTTTCCTTTCTCTCGCGAATGATAAATCTAAGCGGCGTTCCCATAAATCCAAAAGTCTCCCGGATCTGATTTTCCAGATATCTCGTATAGGAAAAATGCATCAGTTCCTTATCGTTTACAAAGATGACAAAGGTAGGCGGTTTGACCGCAGCCTGGGTAATGTAATACAGACGAAGCCGCCGGCCCTTATCAGAAGGCGGCTGCTGCAGCGCCACGGCTTCGGCCATGATCTCATTGAGCACGCCTGTCGCCACCCGCATGGAATGATTCTCGCTGACCACGTCGATCAGGTCAAACAGCTTACCCAGCCGCTGTCCTGTGACCGCCGAGATAAAAATGATCTCCGCGTAGGTCATAAAAGAAAGCACTTTCCTCACCTTCTGGGTAAATTCATTCACCGTCTTGTTGTCCTTCTCGATGGCGTCCCACTTATTGACTGCAATGATGACGGCTTTGCCGCGGTCATGGGCAATCCCCGCGATCTTGGCATCCTGCTCCGTCACGCCTTCCGTGGCGTCGATCACCAGCACCACGATATCGGCCCGCTCTACAGCCGCCACCGTGCGGATGATCATATAACGCTCCAGTTCTTCCTTGATCTTATTCTTCCTGCGCAGTCCCGCCGTATCAATGAACACATATTCCTTCTTATTATGAGTGATCTCCGTATCAATGGCGTCCCTGGTGGTGCCCGCCACATCGGACACGATCACACGGTTCTCCCCGATCAGCCTGTTGATGATCGAAGATTTCCCCACATTCGGTTTGCCCACAATGGCCACCTTCGTGCGCTCGTCCTCTTCCTCCTCGGCCGCCTCCCTGTCAAAATAAGACGTCACCTCATCAAGCAGCTCTCCAAAGCCCAGCTTATTTACGGAAGAGATGGCAAAAGGCTCACCGATACCCAGATTGTAGAATTCGTACACATCTGCCATATACTTATTGAAATCATCCACCTTGTTGACCGCCAGCACCACCGGTTTCTGCGACCGGCGCAGCATATCCGCCACTTTGGAATCCGCATCCACCAGTCCCTGCTTCACATCCACCAGAAAGACGATCACATCCGCCGTGTCGATGGCGATCTGCGCCTGCTCCCGCATCTGTGAGAGGATGATATCTCTGCTCTCCGGCTCGATGCCGCCCGTATCGATCAATGTAAAATTCATATCCAGCCAGTTCACGTCCGCATAGATCCGGTCTCTCGTGATGCCCGGCGTATCCTTGACGATCGAGATCATCTCTCCTGCCAGTGCGTTGAACAGCGTGGATTTCCCGACATTGGGCCGTCCCACGATCGCCACGATCGGCTTGGTCTTCTTCTTACTCATATAACACGCTCCATTTCATTCGACTGCTGCCACCTTTTGTCCGCCTTTCAGGCAGCCCCTTTATGGCCTCAAATCTGCTGACATCCCAACACTGCATGTACAAAGTCATGCCCGCTTGATTTTACAATATCTACCTTAACTTGTAAAGCCTTTTCCACGTCTCCCACCGTCACATCATCCAGAAAATAGTCCTCTCCGCTGCGCAGTACATTCTGGGGAAGCAGAATCCGCTCTCCCAGTTCTCTGCCCTGCAGCTGGCGGATGATATCCTGCCCCGTCAGCAGGCCGGACACCGTGATCCGCTCCCCGAAAAATTCATTGGTGATGGCATACACATGGATATGCAGCGCCGGAAACCGCTCTTCCAGCTGCCGGACCATAGCCTGCAGAAAAGGATACGCCAGCTGTCCCGTCACAACAGACAGTTCCCCGCCACAGGACGCATAACGCTCCCGTACCTGCTTCTGCTCTTCCAACAGCTTCATGGCTTCCGCAAATTCTGTCAACAGCAGTCTGAGCATTCCCACGCCGTTTTCCAGCTGCAGGTAACCGTCATAGCGCTCTGCCTCCGGCAGCGGCTCTTCCGCCAGCACATACCACTCGTCGGAGGCATGTACGAAATGCAGGCCGTACTGCGGATAGAGCTTCTCCTGCCATCTGTGGATACACCGCAGCACCTCCTGTGCATCCTCCTTCGTAAAAGGCTCCAGCGGATACAGTCCTTCCCGGTATTTCGACAGTCCTACCGGCACCACCGACACACTCTCCAGATGCGGCAGATATGCCGTCAGATCCGCGATGCTCCGCTCCAGTTCCGCCCCGTCGTTGACACCTTTGCACAGAACGATCTGCCCGTTCATCGTGATCCCGGCCTCATACAGCTTCCGCACCTGCAAAAGCGCCTGCCCGGCAAACCGGTTATTTAACATCATACACCGCAGTTCTGGATTGGTAGTCTGAAACGAGATATTGATCGGCGACAGATGATAGCGGATGATCCGCTCCACATCCTCATCCGACATATTCGTCAGCGTCACATAATTGCCCTGCAGAAAGGAAAGCCTGGAATCGTCATCTTTAAAATACAGCGTCTCCCGCATCCCCTTCGGCATCTGGTCGATAAAACAGAAAATACATTTATTGTGGCAGGAACGGTAATCATCCATCAGCCCGTTTTCAAACTCGATTCCCAGATCCTCGTCGTACTCCTTGTCAATCTCCAACAGCCATTCTTCACCGTCCGCCCTGCGGATCAATACTTCAATGTATTCATCCTGCGTCAGGTACTGATAGTCAAAAATATCCACGATCTCCTGCCCGCCTATCTCAAGCAGCTCGTCCCCCGGTTCCATGCCCATCTCCTCTGCAATGGAGCCCTCTTTTATCCTACGTATTACATGTTTTGTTTTTTGCATTCTTACCTCCTCTTAACTTCTCTTATTTTACTAGAATTTCCTTGACGTGTCACTGGCATAATGATATAAAATAATTGTCAGTACATGGCTTTTTACGCTATTAGGAAGTTACTGGAAGATACAGGAGGACATCATGCCGAATACAGAACAACTACAAAACGCCATGCCGGTAGCGCCTGTCAAGCTGCTCACTACCAAGTCCGCTCTGCCGCTGGCGCACAAGGTCAACCAGCATCTTGTAGAATACCGCAGAAGTTTAGACAACACCTTTAAAATGGATCCAGCCTTCCACGGCTATATGGAAGACGATTATCTTATAGAAGTCGAATGCCCCCGCTTCGGCACCGGGGAATCCAAGGGCATTCTCAACACATCCGTCCGTGGTAAGGACGTCTTTATCCTCATGGATGTGTGCAATCACAGCATTACCTACCAGATGAACGGTTACACAAACCACATGTCCCCTGACGACCATTATCAGGATTTAAAAAGGATCATCGCCGCCATCAACGGCAAGGCACACCGCCTGACGGTGATCATGCCTTTTCTCTACGAGGGCCGACAGCATAAAAGAAGCGGCCGGGAATCTCTGGACTGCGCTTACGCCATCAAGGAGATCATGGATATGGGCGTCTCCAATTTCATCACCTTCGACGCCCACGACCCCAGAGTGCAGAACTCCGTTCCCATCAAGGGCTTTGACAACTTCACGCCGCCCTACCAGTTTATCCAGGCGCTGCTGCGCACGGAACGGGATCTTATCATCGACAAGGAACACACCATTGTCATCTGTCCTGATGAGGGCGCTTTGGACCGCGGCATTTACTTCGCCAACGTGCTGGGCGTAGATACCGGTATGTTCTATAAAAGACGGGATTACTCTACCATCGTAAACGGCAAGAATCCCATCGTAGCCCATGAGTTTCTGGGGGATAATATCGACGGCAAGGACGCCATCATCATAGACGACATGATCTCCTCCGGCGGCAGCATGATTGATACCGCCAGACAGCTTAAGAAAATGAACGCCAAAAGAGTGTTCATCTGCTGTACCTTCGGCCTTTTTACAGACGGTCTTGCAGCTTTCGATGAGGCTTACGAGAAATGCTACTTCGACAGGATCATCACCACCAACCTGTGCTACCAGCCGCCCATGCTGCGGGAGAAGCCTTATTATCTGGAAGCCGACATGAGCAAGTTCCTGGCCTCCATCATCGACTTTATGAATCATGATGCCTCCATGTCCAATATCTACACCCCTACGGACAAGATCCATCAGATTCTCAATAAGTATAATAACCGTGAAGTGAGCGGACTGGATCTCTGACGGTTTCCGGCTGTCATACAGATTTCTTTCTCATTGCCAAAAAGGTTCGGCCTGTGCGACCGAACCTTTTTCTGTATAAATTACGCGTTCTTTTCTCCCTTCGCCTTCGGGAAAGTGAGGATCACTTTAAACAGATCCCCGTCCAGCTGGATCTCAAACGTACCCTTCTGCGCCTCCGTCAGATTCCTGGCGATGGACAGTCCCAGTCCGCTGCCCTCCGTCGTCCTCGAGACATCGCCTCTGATAAACCGTTCCGTCAGTTCATCCGGGTTGCAGTTGAGCGGAGAAGCCGAGATATTCTTGATCGATATCACGATAAATTTCTTCTTATCCGGCATATCCTCGATGGACAGATAAACGCGGGTTCCCTCCATGGCATATTTGTAAATATTGTTGAAAAGGTTCTCCATCACGCGCCAGATCCTGCGGCTGTCCGCCTCGATAACAGCATTCTTCACACGCACATTCATCACCGTCGTCAGATTCTTCATCTCAAACTTCTCGGAGAATTCCCCAATCGTCTGGTTCATCAGCTCCGTCAGGTTGATCTGCTCGAAATGCAGGCTGATGTTACCGGATGTGATCTTGCTGGCCTCCACCAGATCATCCGTCAGCTGTTTCAGGCGCTGGGATTTCTCGTCCAGAACCTTGATATAATTCTGCACTTTCTCATTGTCGATGCGCTCCCTTTTGATCAGATCCACATAGTTGATGATGGAAGTCAGCGGCGTCTTGATGTCGTGGGACACATTGGTGATAAGGTCGGCTTTCATACGCTCATCCTTCATGCTGATCTCCACGGCTTCCTTGATACCTTTGCCGATACTGTTAACAGAATGGGCCAGCGTCAGGTTATCTCCGTGCAGCTTCTCCGTCTTCACCTGATGCTCCAGCTGTCCGTTGGCAATGGTCTCAATGCCCTTAATGATCTGCTGCTGCTCTTTTGCATTCTGATAAAGGAGATGCCCCACCGCAATGTCAACGGCCATCGTAATAAACACCAGCACCAGTATCCCAAACGGTGCAGTTGTACCAAACGCCCACACCATCATCAACAGATTAAACAGCAGGAACAGGCCATAAGGTACACACGTTCTCAGCACGATATCGCTGTTGTCGTACATCTGCAGCGCGCCCTTTTTCAGCAGGCGGAATATTCTGCATAAATAACTGTTCTTCCAGAGAGTCTTCGCCCGCCACCGCCGTACCAGACTGTAGAAAAAGAACATTGCCACCATGTCCACAACAAACACCATCGCGAACAGCGCACCCTGAAACCACTGTGCATGGGCCACCGTATCCTGAGAGAGGACAGATACAACATTCAGATCAAGCAGCTCGGCCACAACGATCAATACCCATGCGATCAGGATCATCATGCCGAATCCCAGTAAAAGCATGATCTCCGTAGGAATCCTGTCAAAAGAAGTCAGGCGCACAAAGGCTCTTCCTTCCTTATCCATATCCTTCCCCGTCACAAAGGTCAGATAACAGAACAATACAAGATACAACACGCCTGCCCCCAGGGCCAGAACGATCCACTGCATAAAATAAGGCTGATAATTATTGAAGCCTTCCCTGCCCTGTGTAAAGGCATCCTCCGCCGGGTAACCGGTATCCACGCCGATCCAGATCTTAACCGTCTCCGGGTAGGCATAATCATATCCCTGCAGGATCTGGCGGATCGTCTCCTCGGTGATCGAGGTGTTTGTCAGGTAATTCATGTCTGCCGGGCTGTAATAGATAAACCTGCCCGCCGGGGAATGTTCCTCATTCTCCTCATCCCCCTGCACCTCCGTAAAGGCCATCACATCTTCGATGTCCTCCTCATCCTCCAGATTCGTGTAGATCTGCGTATTCTCTCCCACCGTCTTGCAGATCAGATAGCGGACGTTGGAATTTCTCACGCTGTAATATCTTTTGGCTTCCAGATATTCATTATAATTGTAGGACAGACTCTGGGCAGCATACTGCACGTTATGGCACAGATCATAATACAGTTCCCAGTCCGACACATATTCTTCCAGATTCTTCCCTTCTGTCGTCTTGTAACGGTTCACCATCACATTGTAGGTATCCACTTTTTCGCTGTCGAGTCCGTAATCCGTGCCGTCTTCTTCCACGTCGGTAACCGCCACGGACGCCCCATCTGCCTCCGAAACCTCCAGCTTTGCGGGCCGATAATCATCCACGAAGCCATCCGTATCATCCGGATCCATCCACAGCTGGTTCGCCGATACGTCATTCACAAACGTATAGCTTTCCACGTCCGATTTCAGATAATTGGCATCCGTAGTGTTATAGTACTTACTGTCCGGATCCATCACCGTCACCCGCGTCCGGTCGGCCAGAAAATTCTGTGCCTGCGCGGCCGTCATCTCGGTTCCTGTCCACTCAAAGCCATAATTCTGCCATTTCAGCAGGTCCTCCAGATAATAGCTTGCTGTCACATACTGCTCCGGCAGACCGATGTCCCGATAATTATACGCCGTAACGTCTATAACCTTCCGTCCGTCAAAACTACCTTCACTCTCCAGCTGCCCGCTCACGACACCATGCCGGATGATATCCGCCACAGCATAGCCGAAAATATTGTCAAACAGCTCCGACTCCTCGTATGTCTGCTTCTGATCCATGGTATACATATTGAAGCCATACTTCGAACGGAAACCTTCCACACGGACCGTCGATCCGATCGCCACGATAAACACGGAAACCATCATCACGGCCAGCGATGTATGCTGTACGATACGCAGAAATGTCCTGGCGGCATGATTGCCCTTTTTGGCCTTTTTCTTCTTTCCGTCCCTTCGATTTCTGCGGCCGCTGTGTCTTCCAGCAGCCGTCTCCTTCTCCTGCTCTTTACCTTCCGCCTGCCCTGTCTGCTCCATATTTTTATCTTCTGTCTGCATGTTCCTTTTTTCCAAAGTTTCCTCTGTCGTATATGCGCCTGCTGCCGGACCTTTTCCACCGTCATCTTCTGTCCACAGATCCGCCGTCCTGTCCTTTTCCTCTTTTCCCATCTTCAACCATGCCTTTCTATCAGTCTGCCGGCCGTGCCTGTCTGCCGCATTCTGTCCGCCTGTCCTGTTTACTGCTTTTCGATCTTATAACCGACGCCCCAGACTACTTTCAGATATCTCGGCTCTTTCGGGTTGATCTCGATCTTCTCACGAATATGTCTGATATGTACCGCCACTGTGTTATCCGCCCCGATAGCCTCCTCGTTCCAGATGCTCTCATAAATCTGGTCGATGGAGAAAACCCTGCCGCAGTTTTTCACAAGCAGCAGCAGAATGTTGTACTCGATCGGCGTCAGCTTCACATTGTCGCCGTCCACCGTCACTTCCTTGGTATCGTCATTGATACACAATCCACCGACCTGAAAAAGCGCATTGTTGTCCGCATTCAGATTCCCCAGCGTCGTATAGCGCCTTAAATTGGACTTCACCCTCGCCAGCAGCTCAAGCGGGTTAAAAGGCTTCGTTACGTAGTCGTCCGCTCCGATATTCAATCCCAGTATCTTATCATTATCCTCCGACTTCGCCGATAAAATGATAATCGGAATGCTGGAGTACTCCCTGATCTTCAAAGTGGCGTGGATCCCGTCCAGCTTCGGCATCATAACATCGATCAAAAGCAGATGAATCTGCTGCTCCTTCAGCACCCTGATCGCCTGCTCACCGTCATAGGCTTTGAAGATCGTATACCCTTCCTGAAGCAGATAGATCTCGATCGCATCCACGATCTCTTTGTCGTCATCACAAACCAGAATGTTAGCCATGTCACCCTCCCCTGCGTACTTTGTCCGGCCGGCCCGTGCTCTGCACGGCCTTCCCGGCTGCATTTACTATGCATTATGTCAGGAAAACCTAAAGGAATAGATGGGAATTTCTTTAATGTTTTCTTAATTCGACATTTAAGATAGTACTGTATTTCGGGGGATTTTGCAAATGGTTTGTCATTGCAAAATCCCCCGGAAGGTTTTTGTGTGTTTAGATTGCCCTGTAGATTCCGTCTTCCACCAGTCTCTGCCAGGGCATCCTGTTTGCCCTGTTCACCGGCGGATATTCGGCCGCTTTTCCGGCGGCTCCCAACAGTCTGATCCAGTGTATCAGCTTATCCCGCCAGCTGTCATTGATCACCTGCCATATATTGTAGATTCTTCCTCCTTCCAGATCTGCCGTGCGCACCGCATCCAAAGACGCCTTGAACAGATCCGTTCCCACATTGACCTTATTGATCCCTGACCGGCTGGCACGCTGCAGATTTTCATCTCCGGTCCCGCTGCCTCCGTGCAGGACCAGCGGAAATCCGCCCGTAGCCCTTTTGATCTTTTCCAGTCGTTCGAAATCCAGATGTGGATTCCCCTTATACTGTCCATGCGCCGTTCCGACCGAAACTGCCAGGCAATCAATCCCTGTCTCTCTGACAAACCGCGCTGCCTCCTCCGGATCGGTCAGCACCATATCGCTTTTTTCATCATATAACTGTCCATCTCCCACATGTCCCAGTTCTGCCTCGACGGAAACTCCCATGGCATGGGCCAGTTTCACGACAAACTGCACCTGCCGCACATTTTCCTCATAAGGCAGGCTGGAACGGTCCACCATCACCGACGTAAAGCCTGCCCGGATACAGGGCATTACTTCCTCCAGACATGTCTCCATATCCGTCCAGCGGCTTCCTCCATGATCCAGATTGATGGCTACCGGAACCGCTGCTTCTTCCGCAAGCCGCCTGGTCATCTCCCCCAGAAACACGATGTCCGGGTGGATTGGAAATGCGATATCAATTATCAATGGAGAACTGCACAGTTCCGCCGCCTCG
Organism: Lachnospiraceae bacterium; assembly: GCA_009774655.1. GTDB lineage: Bacteria > Bacillota > Clostridia > Lachnospirales > Lachnospiraceae > UBA3282. The sequence goes on along the minus strand of VSOD01000042.1, from coordinate 4,924 downwards.
ATCACCGCCCTCGCCGTCATCTCATTCTGGATATTCGGTGCCGGTATTGCAAAATTCTCTCTGTTCGCTACTTCTAATAAATCCTTCATTGTATAAAGCATACTTTATGCCTCCCTCTTCCTCCTGTCGAAACAGTATTGATATAAAAATCCCCCGACAAAGCTGTCACCCAGTCCTACCGTTGTCGGATCATCCGGCTTCACCTCTGCTGCAGGCAGACATACCACCTGCTCTTCGGATATTCGTTCTATTTCCTCTGCAAATGCTTTCGACAAAACCTGCTGCGGCAGCATCGCCGCCCTGTCCATACCGGCATTGTCCGAATTTCCAAGCCAGTACCGTGCCGTCGCCGCCAGCATTCCTTTTTCCAGCGCTCCTCTGATCTCCTGCGCCCGCATTCCATACGCCAGTCCCCAGTATCCCGTATGTACCACAAGAGTCACGTCGGGCAGTTTCTTTCGCGCAGCCTGCAGCCCCTTTAACACAGTGTCTGCATGCAGCAGTTCCACTCTTCCTCCTACCAGTGTCTGAAATTCATCCTCATTCATACTGTATATATCCAGCAGCGGCTCCAGTTCCCTCTGCAGCATTTCCTCATATGCCGTATCCGCAAAGCAGGCATGTTCATAAAAGACCAGCGGTTTTTCCCCTCCAAACCCCTTGAGTCCTTTCTGAATCTGCTTAAGACGCATCGACAAAACAGCCGGATCGGTAACCAGGTCAAGCCCTGACACCAGCATGGCCCGCATTCCGGCCGCTCTTGTGAAAAATTCCTGTTCCAGCGGCATCTGTGCACAGGCAATATCCCCGGAATAGATCACCCGGTTTGCACGCGGCGTAATCATTTCCACACCGTTTGCACAAATACGCGCCGCTTTCGGAAACTGAATGGCAATATGCGGAAAACAACACCGGTATTTCTGTCCGCCAACCCATTTCACACCGTCCGGCAGACGGCTTAATGTATTTTCATTGACAGAAACAAGATGTACCAGTGCCCTGCCGCCCAGTGTCGAAATGACCTGTGCAGCTCTCAGATTGGTTCCGCCCAGTGTCACCTGGTATCCTGTTCCTTCCAGAAACGTCTCAATCACCTCCGGATCTTCTACCCAAAGTCCACACCCTGTTCCTTCTCTCATGTGAAACAGGATGGATGAGAGAAGATCTTTCAACGTACAGATCTTATGCATTTTTCTGATATCGCACTCCTGCAGGTTCGTCCGGCAGATAAGTTTTTCCAGATGTGCAGGATCCCACTCTATTTCATAGTCCACCGTATTCACAAGCCCGAGCGCTATTGTATCTCTGTCACCTCGTTCCATCTCTTCACCTCTTTCTTTTTAGCTTTCAAACACTGCGCGATCAGCCGGCCGCTTCCAGTTGCTGTGAAACCTGTTTCATGATAAAATGACAGATAGTATTTCATTTTATGAGGAAAACAGCGATGGAAAACAGTGCTTTATCTGCCAGAATACGTTCCAAATACGAGGAAATGACCACTGTTGAACGTATCATAGCCGACTACTTTTTAAATACCGGTTTTCAGGAAGAATTAACGCCTTCGCAGGTAGCCTCTGCCCTCTATGTCTCCAAAGCCTCCCTCTCCCGCTTCGCCCAGAAATTAGGGTTTGACGGCTTTCGGCAGTTCCTATACCAGTATAAGACAGAAGAAGAAAACCGCCTGCGGTCTGATTCCCTGAATGATTCGGACCGTCAGGTCTGGGAAGACTATACCTTCCTTTTAGGAGAATCCCGTTTAAACATCAACAATCGCTCGTTGGAGCGGGCTGTAAACCTGATCTGCCACAGCAAACACATTCTCATATACGGTGACGGCATTTCCGGCTATGCCGCAAAAGAATTTATGATCCGCTTTAAACGACTTGGCTTTCTGGTAGAAGCCTACACAGATGATTTCATGATGCAGACCAATTCCGCCATGGTGCAGTCTGCCACGCTGGTCATCGGCATTTCCTTAAGCGGCACTACGAAAAATACCATCCTCGGCCTGAAAAAAGCACATGAAAACGGGGCCAGAACCCTGCTCATCACATCTCACTATGACAAAAAGCAGGATTTCGATGTCGTTCTGTACGCTGCATCTCTGCCGCAGATGAACACCGGTATGCTCATCTCTCCCCAGATACCTATCCTCTTTATCATCGATCTGCTGTTCAGCCGCATCATACACACCGATTTCGGCTATACGGCAAACTATCTTGATACACTTCATGCTCTGGAACATAATCAAAAGGAGTAAACTATCTCAACTTTTGATCGCTCCTGCCGACAGGCCCGCAATAAAATAATTCTGGGCAAAGATAAAAAGAATGATGATGGGAATCGATCCTAAAATACTCATAGCCATCATTTCGTTCCACTTATAACTGATCTGCCCCATTAACAGCTGAATTCCCACCGGAACCGTCCGCATCTCCCCAGACTTTGTAAGGCAAAGCGCGAACAGATATTCATTCCAGCACTGCAAAAAAGTATAGATCGCTGTTGCCACCAGCCCCGGTGTCGAAATCGGCACCAGTACCCGCCATAACACACACCAGGTAGAGCCGCCGTCAATGGCAACCGCCTCGTCAAGATCCTTCGGCAGCGTATTGATATAGCCTGTGATCATGATCGTTGCATATGGCAGCGTAAACACCAGATAGGTAACGATCAAAGCCCAGTAAGAATCATACAGGCCAAACAGAACCAGCATACCGAAGTACGGAATCAACAGCGTCATTGGCGGCACCGCCTGCGTAATGATAATGAACACATTCAGCGGCTTTTTTCCCCTAAATGCATAACGGCTCAGGGCATATGCTGCCAGAATGGCCACAAACAACGTAATCGCAGTAGTCACCATGGCAATGATATAGCTGTTTAAAAAATACCGCAGTTTTCCTCTATCCGTCATCACCTGTGAAAAAGCCTCCAGCGTAGGTCTTCTGGGGATGATCCGCTGGGGCACGGTAAACACTTCTGTATTACTCTTAAACGCACAGCTGATCATCCACACTACCGGGAACAGGGCATAAACCAGCCCGATGAGCAGTCCCGTTATGATCAGAATCTTCATCAGCCGCATTCTGGTTGATTTTCTCATGATTATCTTGCTCCTCTCCTGCTTTTTCATATCCCGCTATCCGTCTACTCTGTTCTGCATTCTTACATAGAAGATGTCCATCACCAGACATAACAGCATCATGACCGCAGCGCTGGCAGAGGCTGTCGAAAACTGATAGCTCTTGAATGCCAGATTGTATGTGTATGTGCCAACAGTTTCCGTCGAACCGATGGGCCCGCCTCCTGTGGTGATATATGTCAGCGAAAGCTGCTGCATCGACCAGATAAAATCCAGCAGCGTCAGGCTGATCAGAACCGGCTTCACATGCGGCAATGTGATCTTGATAAACTTCTGGATTCCGTTTGCCCCGTCTATGCTCGCCGCCTCGTAGTATACTGTGGAAACACCCTGCAACGCCGCCAGGATACTGATCAGGTAGAACGGATAAGAACACCAGATATTCACGAAAATAACCGCTTTCATCGCCAGGTCCCGATTGCCGAACCAGTCAACGGACAGCCCCAGAACCGTATTGACAATACCACTGTTATTCAACATCAACCGCCAGAGGATTGCCACGATGGATACTGTAAAAGTCCACGGAATAATATACAATGCCCTGACCAGTCCACGGAATCTGCTGTTGATAAGATCAGAATTCAACATCAACGCAAATACCATCCCCAGTGTAATATGAAAAAACAGCGACACAACCGAGAATTTCAGAGAATTTCCGAGCGCCTTCCAAAATTCCGGTGCATGAAAGATCCTGGAGAAATTCTCCATACCGGCAAACTGTGGGTTCGGGTTTACAATCACATTATCTTTTACGGAAAACCCGATCACCTGACAGATCGGATAGACCATGAGGATACAGAAGATCAGGGTGATCGGAAGCAGATAGAAATAGGGTATCATCTTTTTCTTATTCATATCTTTCCTTTCTGTAGTTAACGACACAGGAACCTGTGCTTTCGGTTCTGCAAAAGTTTCCGAATATGGATTTTGCAGAAACCGAAAGCAACAACTTATTCCAAAAAACGATTGCCGGCAGATTCCCGAACTCTTATTTTCCGATCACCTGATTCCAGTAATCCTCAGAATCCGTGAGTGACCTGGCAATATCCTGATCCCCTCTGAATGCCAGCTGCAGCTGAACCGTAAGATTCTTCATCAGATCCTCAGTGGAAGGCAGCCCCTGCACCTGATTGATCAGATAATTTTCCTGTACCAGCTTATAGGCATTGACAAATGCCTCATCCTCAGAGATCACTTCCGACTTCGTATTGCCTGGAAATGCATTGGCATAGCCGGCGAATTCGGTATTCACTTCCGGACTTAAAAGATAAGATACAAACTCCCACGCTTCGTCCGGATGCTCTGTATTGGCAGAAATACCAAGTCCCCAGGGCGCATACATCACACCGCTCTTTCCTTCCATACCGTCTTTAACGGGAACTGCTCCCATGGTGAATTCCAGATCCGGATTGGCTGTTCTCAGTGTATTGATGGTAGAACAGGTGCTGAGCATAAATGCCGCATAGCCGTTGGCGAAAGTATCCTGCATATCCGGAGACGTCATGGAAAAAATACCCGGATTTACCAGCCCTGCATCATAACATTTCTTGAAAAATGCAAAAGTATCGTTGACCGCCGTGTCATCTGCAAAAACCGCTCTGCCGTCTTCTCCGATCATATTCCCCTGATTCGCCCATACCAGACTCATAAACTGATCCTGGGAAGATGACGGATATGCCTCGGAAAGAACCGTGATCCAGCCATAAATATTGTTGTCCGGATCATTGACCGCTTCACAGGCCGCATAAAATTCATCAAAGGTCGTCGGCAGCTCTTCGA
>VSOD01000419.1 GCA_009774655.1 Lachnospiraceae bacterium | reverse complement strand
TTCATGCTGTTTTTATGCCAGTTCTTATTGAATTTTCAAGGTGCATAGGCACTTATTCAAGTGCGAAGTTTGAGATAATGACACAATTAAGAGAACAGGAAAGATTATGATAAAACAAGAAATTTAAAATATCTTGTCGTATAGAAATGTCCGTGCTATACTGTGAGAAAGGAAACAGTCGTGTTGCAGGGTGGTAGCCTCCCTAACTTGAAGAAGAAGGGAGGTGGTGCGGATGGAAATGTTTTCGTTTCAGGACTTGATTCTGTTTGCGACATTTTTAATTACACTGCTTGCCTACATAGATAGGAACAACAAGCGAAAATAAATAAGCCTACCTTGTCACTTGGCCAGTACAGGTAGGCTTATTGTCTATTCATGGAGGCCAACCACTTTGTGGGCGGCTGCTTCCTTTTATGCTTATAATATAGCATTTTTAGAGAGGAATTTCAAGTGAGTTATAATCTGGTTTGAGTTAGATCGAAATAATTTGAGTTGGGCCGTCATTCTTTACAACATGTAAAAGCAATCCTAAAACCCGCAAAAGAACAGGGCCAAAAGAGTTTTACTTTTCAGATACAGACCGGAAAGTGAGGATACTATTGAAAATGAGTAAAACCTTATATGTAACAGATTTAGACGGTACGCTGCTGAATAAGCAGGATCGGATTCATCCGGAGAGTATCCGGATCATCAACCATCTGATCGAACAGGGAATGGCATTCACCTACGCGACGGCGAGATCACTCTCATCTGCATCCATCGTTACGCAGGGGTTATCGACCAATATTCCGGTAATCGTATACAACGGTGCTTTCATGATTAACCCCGCCACAAGAGAAATATTATCCAGGGAAAGTTTCTGTCCGGAAGAGATGCGGCGGGTGACGGATATCCTGAGTCGGCTTGATATCAGTCCCCTGGTCTATTCTTTTGTGGAAGGGGTGGAGAAGGTATCGTGGATCGTATCCAGGGAGAATGAAGGAATCCGCAGATATCTGGATAATCGGAAGGGGGACAGACGGCTTCGCCCCGTCACGTCCACAGAGGAATTATACCAGGGCGATATGTTTTATTTTACTTGTATCGGGGAACAGCAGGATATGAAGCCGGTGTATGACATTTTCTCGAAAGACGCAAGATTCCGCTGTACCCTTCAGCAGGAACTCTACAGACCAGAGTATTGGTGTGAGATCATGCCGGCAAAGGCTACGAAGGCAGAGGCAATCCGGAAGCTTAAGAAGATCTGGAAATGTGACCGGGTGGTGTCTTTTGGAGATGCGATCAATGACATTCCGATGTTTGAGATATCGGATGAATGCTATGCCGTAGAGAATGCGGTGGAAGAGTTGAAGGCGATTGCCGACGGCGTGATAGAGAGCAACGAAGAGAATGGTGTTGCAAAGTGGCTTGAGAGAGCAGGCTGCGCTGGTTTTCATTGACGGAGCAGCCGCGTCGCAGGATTCAGCCGCAATTCATTTCCGCCATCCGCACGCACCGCCTGAATTGAAGTTGATCCGCGGTTGTGGAGAATAGAAAATCTGTATTGGAGAGATGGTCAATGGATGCATATATGAAGTATTTAGCGGAACTAATTACTGAAAAAGATAGTCTTAAACTTGTAAAAAATGAAGCAGAGAAATATGCATGACAGCTGGAAAGTACAGGAAATTTTAGATATGGCTTTTGATAATCATTGCAAAATTATCGGGTATGAAGCAGCTTTACCTTTAATTAAAGAATGGTTAAACAGTGATTGTGCTAATGTTCGCAGAGCTGTTTCAGAGTGATTAAGAGTATGGACAAGTCGTCCTTATTTTAAGGATAATCCTCAAATAGCAATACAGTTATTATCTTCCCATAGAGAATATAAAAGCGAATATGTGCGTAAATCAGTAGGAAATGCTTTAAGGGATATCAGCAAAAAAAATCCCGAATTGATTTCGGCAGAATTAAATTCATGGAATCTATCATCTAAAGAAATTGTCGTACAGAAATGACTGAGTTATACTGCGGGAAAGGAAACAGTCGTGTTGCAGGGTGGTAGCCTCCCTGACTTGAAGAAGAAGGGAGGTGGTGCGGATGGAAATGTTTTCGTTTTCGGACTTGCAGTAGCTACCGTATATGGTTTCTGCAAGAGCCGGAAACAGAAATTTGTTATGTCGTTTACTATAATTACACTGCTTGCCTACATAGATAGGAACAACAAGCGAAAATAAATAAGCCTACCTTGTCACTTGCCCGGTGAAGGTAGGCTTTAATGCTACTGGAGGCTAACCACTTTGTGGGCGGCTGCTTCCTTTTATGCATATAATATAGCATTTTTAGCGGGGAATTTCAAGTCAGTGATTAAATAAGTTGAGCTGAACCAAGATTTTCACATTTTATCTGGTGCCCTCCATCATATAGTCCAGAAGAATCTTCATATCTTCGGGTTCGGAAACGATCAGTTCCATTTCGTTGATAAAAGTGTTATCTGTGAAAAGCTGGCTGATCGCGATGTACTTGGTCAATTCTGATTTCAGATTCAACCGGTCGCCCTGTTTGGAGATCAGTTCTACATTTCCTCTGCACTGCTTGATCACATCAAGAAATTTCTCTGGATTTTCGATATTAAAAATTTTCATACGCATTCCTCCTTGCCGTGTCGTTGGCATTTCCTACAAACTCTTTTACTGTTTACGGGCATATTTTAGCAAGTTATTTTGGCATCTACAATACCAGATATAAACAATATAAAAGCGTTTTTCAGAAAAAATGTATATGAAATCCACAATTTGCCAGAGTGTTATCTGCGCTATTCCAATAAAGCATAATTCATTTCGTACAAAAGTTCATTGGTATCCGTAAGGGTCAGGCCGTGTTGCAGTCCGAAGAAAATGATGCTGTCCCGTTCAAGCCGGACATAAAGAGGCGCATAACCGGTCGTTTTGAGGAGCCTTTGGGTTTCATCAGCGGAAAGCGGTACGGCGAAGCAAAGTGCCAGGACTTTGTCGCGGGAAGGTTCTCTTTTTCCTGATAAAATATCGTATACATAGCTGCGGTCTAAGCCGGAGCGGCGGATCAGTTCACTTTTTTGCAGGGAGTGGCTGTCCAGGATTTGGTTTAGATATTTTGACAATGGTATCTGCCGAATCAGATCCTCAGAGGCGCTTTTCATAAAAGAAGATGGTGCAGAAGTGCGTTTTAGCAGTTCCAATAGTTCACCGGTGGATTTTTTCATTACAATGGCCCTCGTTTGTGGTATATTTGAGATAGCAGACTGGTGCAGTCTGAACACTTATTTTATTATAGGTAATACGGGAGAATTGTCAATGCCGGAAAAAACAAGCAGAAAAATGCAGTATCTTGAGGAGTGTTTTGAAACGCTGGCCTGTCTTGGTGACGGGACCGATAAAGAGGTGTTCCTTGTGAAGAGAAAAGGCAGCGGTAAAATGTATGTGAAGAAGTATGTCAGTCCTGAGGCAGCGGAAGTGTGTGGCAGGCTGGAGGGTGTGGTCAACAAAAATATTGCCCGTATTCATGCCGTTGCGCAGGATGGGAAGAAGGGACTGGTGATTGAAGAGTTTATCAATGGGGTGACACTGGAGGAATACAGGGAAAGCAGGAGAGTTCTGACGGAAGAGCAGGTGTGCAGCATTGTCAGTGATCTTTGTGACGCCTTGTTTGAGATTCACAGCAGGGGAATCGTGCATAGAGATATTAAGCCTGAAAATATAATGCTTTCTAATGACGGTGTCGTGAAGCTGATCGACTTTGGAATCGCCAGAAGCATAAAAGAAGGGAAGCGGCAGGACACGGAGATCCTCGGAACCGCCGGTTATGCGGCGCCGGAACAGTTCGGTTACAGGCAGACAGATGCCAG